>JAZQJQ010000063.1:0-7248 GCA_045541735.1 Eubacteriales bacterium | reverse complement strand
AGAGTACCGGTCTCCAAAACCGTGGGTCGCGGGTTCGAATCCTCCTGCCCCTGCCAAGAAAAAAGAAGATTGCGAAAGCAATCTGCTTTTTTCAACTAAATCCGTCCTTGCGGACGGAATAAATCCACCTGCGGTGGATGAAATCGCTTCGCGATGAAATCCCGCTTCGCGGGGAGAGATAGGACGGATTTAATTTCATCTGAAGCCGCAGGCTGAAGATTTCATCCGAACGAAGTGAGGATTTCATCGTGCATAGCACGATTTCATTGACTATTTCGATTTTTTTGATATAATTTGATATAATAAGTGAAAGAGATGATTGTTATGGCAGAAAACAAGCTCGCGGATATGTCAACCGAATTTGCGGTGAAAATCTTGAATTTAACCGACGGAATCAAAGGACATTATTCTTTAGCCAATCAGCTCGAAAGAAGCGGCACAAGTATTGGCGCAAACATCAGAGAGGCTAAGTATGCTCACAGCAAAGCGGACTTTGTTGCTAAACTTCAAATATCCCTCAAAGAGTGTTATGAAACGGAGTATTGGATCGAGATCGCGCAAAAGGCAAATATCATTTCGGAAGAGATTGCAAAAAGCATACTGCACGATTGCGGCTCTATCCGCAGAATGTTGATCGCTTCGATCAACACGGCAAAGGAGAGTCAATAAATTTATACATTATAAACCATTGCCGCAAGCAATGGTTTTTTATTTTGGTAAGGCAATTTTACGGAGGAGTCGAAGGCACGGCATCATTTGGCGGCTCACGCAAACAAAATTCTCCCTTTTAGTTTATGCGTTGAAACATAGTTGAATTTTTATCTAAAGTATTATATAATATTTTCAAGAAAGGCGGTAAAATTATGAAAAAAATACTCTTTATCTTTCTCCTTGCCGCTTTGCTTTGCGGATGTATGCAGACAGACGAAGGTAGCGTTACAGCGCCTGAGGAAACGACAGAACCGCTGACTCAGGAGATACACGTGCACACGCCCGTTACAGACGCGGCAGTAGAGCCTACCTGCATAAAGTTCGGCAGGACGGAAGGCTCGCACTGCGCTGAATGCGGTGAGATACTTGTAAAGCAATCCCTTATCGACAAGGTAGGGCACAAAACGGACTTTACCCCCGCCGTTGCGCCCACCTGCACCTCTGAAGGCAAGGGCGAGGGCACTGCCTGCACGGTATGCGGACTGCAGATAATAGCACCGCCCGTTATCCCAATGGCGGCACACGATCCGCTTTTCGGCAAATGTAAAATATGCGGCACAACGGAGATAGATTACTCGGATATCCGTCTCTACGCATCGTGGCTCGGGTATGCGTTTTTTGAAACGCACGAGCACGGCGAGGGTATGCGCAAGCTATACGACGAAATGATGGAAAAGATGAGCAGATTCCACGTTTCGGTAACAGAAAACGCCCTGCTCTACACTACCGCCGACGGACTCGGTGACGTTTACCGCGTTGCGGTATTCGATTTTGCAAATTACGGACTTACGATTGAGGAAGCGCAGACCGTATACACGGTATTCCGTATGGATAACCCCATCTTCTACTGGATGTCCTATCGGCTTTATTGGTCGGACCGCTCTCTCATCATAACCACCGCCGCGGAATACGCAAACGCCGCTGACAGAGCAAATTACAGCGCATTGCTGTATGCCGGCATCGAGGATATTGCAAAACAAGCACAAGGCGAAACAAGCGCGTACGAGGTTGCGCTTACGTATTATGAGGAGATAGCAAAGCGTGCGGAATACGCCTATAAAGATAACGGAGAACCGGAGGATGCCCTATGGGCGCACACTCCGATAGGCGCCTTTACGCACGGAAAATTCGTGTGCGAGGGCTACGGCAAGCTGTTTCAGATACTCTTAAACCTCAGCGGTATCGAAAACTCCTATATCTCCGGCGATGCGGGAGGAAACCACTTCTGGAACACCGCAAAAATGGACGACGGCAAATGGTATTGGTTTGACGTTACGTGGGGCGACGGCGAGCAGATCTCATACACGTATTTCTGCGCGCTAGACGATTCGATGTCCACCCATACGCCGACAAAAACAAATGAACTCGGACTGTATTTTAACGGTCCTCTCCCGGAATGCTCGGACACGCCGTTTAAAAGCGACAGCATCTTTGAGATAGGTGAATACATCATCATCGACGGCAGAGAATACGTCCGCAACTCCAAGCGCACGGTCAAAGGCACCGTCAGCGCAACGGAATTCCCCCTTGTGATAGAACACCTCGGAAGAACGTACAAAGTTACCAAATAAAAAAACGAAAACCGCCCACCGAGATCCTTCGATTCGCTCAAGGATCACACGGGGCGGTTTTCCTTCATTTATTCGTTATTTCTTCAAAACAGAGAACTCAAATCTTACCTTTGGATCCATTACTCTGTATCTTTCAAACAGCTGAGGGCCGCAGCTGTTGGAGCCTATGCCGCTTACCTTGTAATCTATACGCACGTTGGCAAGGCCGTTCTGAACGAGCTCAAAGTTATGGCGCTTGGATGCCAGCATTTCGGTAGAATAGAGGGAAACGTTGCACTCGAAGCTCTTGTCGGAAACAAATTCATAATCTCCGATAGAAAGATACTTGGTGTTATAGTGGTTGCCGTGCTCCTGAGGCTTGATATAATCCACGTATTCCTTTTGTGCATCGCTTTCGTACATTCCAACCTTGGAAGCGTGATGCATATCGCAGTACGACTCCAGCGGTCCGTAGCCGAAATAGGTGAAATCGGTCTTTGCTGTCTTAAATTCAAAGCCGAGGCGCGGCAAAAACGTTCTTGAGGTATCGAAATCACCTTCAAGAGAAACGTCGATCCTGCCATCTGCAAAGAAGGTGTAGCTTACGGTATAGGCAAACACACGCTTTCTCGATACCGGTGCAAGAGCCGCCTTCACGGTAATCACGTTTCCGTTCACCTCAACACCGTACACCTTGTTGTGCATCTTATCGTAGTACTCGTTTGCCCAGTTCGCTCTTATCTTTCTGTCGTTATCCGTGGGAGCGCGCCATACGGAAAGCTGCATCGGAGCGCTGAGATAGCCGTTAAGGTCCTCAATATAGCCGTAATGGGTGTTGAAACGGTAGGTAAAGCCCTCTCCGCTGATGATGGCATACTCGCCCTCTGCAGTGATCTGCGCCGCGCCCTTGCCTGCGGGAAGCGGCTTTTTCGCGCACGCGAGCTCGTGCTGTGTCTCGGCTGTCTTAGAGCCGTTTACGTACATATACACGTTGAGATATGCTCCGTACCGAGCGGTAAGCTTCGGCACGTCAATATCCACCCAAACAGCCTCATGCGGTCTTGCGGAGGCATTTATCTTATCTCCGCCGACCTTTTTGCCGTCAACGGTTATTTCGTACTCTATATCAGTCTCCGCAAGGTCGGTAAAATCGAATTTATTATAGAGCGCAAGCGTTCTGCCGTCCCATTCTGTGCCGAGAGGCTGATATGCCGCCTTTGCCTCATAAGAACCTGCCTTGAAGCTTCTGTCTGCAAATACGAGTCCGTCACAGCAGAAGTTACCGTCGTGCGTTTCCTCGCCGAAATCTCCGCCGTAGCCGAGCTTTCCTTCGCTTATCTCAGCCGCGTGGTCTGCCCACTCCCAGATACATCCGCCGATAAACTGAGGGACGGTATCGATAACTCGCCAGTAGTCCATAAGATCTCCGGGGCCGTTACCCATCGCGTGACAGTATTCGCACCAGAATACCGGGCGCTTATCGCCCGTCTGCTCAATGTATTTGAGCATATCGTAAGTGGTTGTATACATACGGCTTACAACGTCCACGGTATCGGGATCCTTCATACCGGGAGTGTTGTTATAGCAGTTTTCGTAATGAACGAGACGCGCAAAGCCCATATAAGTATCTTCCGCGCGGATATACTCGCTCATCGCCTCGAAATTGATTCCGTAATTTGCCTCGTTACCAAGGCTCCACATAATAACGCAGGTGTGGTTCTTATCGCGCTGATAGAGGCGCGCGGCTCTGTCAACGAAGGCATCTCGCCACTCGGCGTTGCGGCAGGGCCAGATAGTATTCGCATCATAGGCATAACCGCCCGTGCGTTTGCCAAAGCCGTGAGTCTCGATATCCGCCTCGTCCACAACGTAGAAGCCTATCTCGTCGCAAAGCTCCAAAAATACCGGCTGAGGGGGATAGTGCGAAGTACGGATGCAGTTTATGTTCAGCTCCTTCATTTTAAGAAGCTCGGAGCGCATATCCTCATAAGTCATCGCGTAACCCGTGTAGGGGTGAGTGTCGTGATGGTTCACGCCCTTCAGTTTAACGCTTACACCGTTAATAAGAAGTTCTCCGTTTTCACTGACGCTCTGGGTCCTAAATCCTATTTTTACCGGAATATACTCACCGGCGTGCTCGATCACTGCGGTATAGAGGTACGGTTTTTCCGCGTTCCAGAGAATGATATCCGATGTATCGCACTCTTTGCCGTTTGCGTCGTAGAGCTTAAAGGGGTATTCACACCGCACGGTCTCGGCATCATAGCCTACCTCAAGGTCAAAGATATGTCCCACGGGACGGGAGAGGATGTACACGTCGCGGAAAATGCCGTTATAACGGAAGAAATCCTGATCCTCAAGATAACTGCCGACACACCATTTGTATACCTTTGCGATTATCTCATTCTCGCCCGCCTTTAAGTCTGCCTTGAACTCGGAGGTGCTGTGGCTCACTGTGGAAAAACCGACGTATGCGCCGTTTACAAAAAGCTCCATGCAGGAGGATACACCCTCGAAAACGATATAATTCTCCCTTGCCGCCTCGTCTGCACTCACGTTTACAAGCTTTCTGTAAACACCGACGGGGTTATCATCGGGTACGTAGGGCGGGTCAACGGGATAGGGGTAGTTTACGTTTGTATAATAAGGCTTTTCATAGCCGGCAGACTGCCAGCACGAAGGGACGGCGATGTTATCCCAATCCGATATAATATCAGGGCAATCGATATCGCGGGCATAATACTTAAACTGCCAATCTCCGTTCAACAGCTTGTAAAACGCAGAAGCCGCTTTATTTCCTGCAAGCGCCTTTTCGGCAGAATCATACGGAATATAATGCGCGCGCGGAGGAAGGGTATTTTCGTGAATACACTGAAGATCTTCGTACTTTCTCATAGCGGACTCCATTATAATTAATTAATAGAAAAAAGTATGTCTTTTTGTAATTTTACCATATCCCCCTGAGTTTTGCAATAAAAAGAGAGACTTAGCGGAAAATATTTTTACATCGCTCACAGATGATCTTATCGTTCGTCCCTCTTATAGGCGGATATTGTCCGCCCGCCGTCCACTAATTGCCGCAGTAAAATTCTTTCGCAGACGAAGAACGAAGATAGGCACGGGCGATAGCGTATTTACATACGCTGAGGTCGTGCCTGTCGCACGTTCTGAAGTATGCGGAAGAATTTTTAAGGCAACAAAAAAATTGGCTTCCGCCGGGTTAAACGGAAGCCAATTTTTACAATTACATATTGTTGAGAGCCTTAGTAAACTGGCTCTTCTTGCGGGCTGCAAGGTTCTTGTGAACTGCGCCGCGGCATACAGCACGGTCGATAAGCTTAACTGCATCCTTGTATGCAACCTCAGCTGCTGCCTTGTCGCCGGACTCAACTGCAACTGCGTACTTCTTCATAGCAGTGCGAAGTCTGGACTTAAACATCTTGTTCTGGAGCGCCTTGGTCTCGTTAACCTTTACGCGCTTCTTTGCGGATTTAATGTTAGGCACCGAAAACACCTCCTCTTCACGAAATTATTTAATGCGGAACTCCGCCTGAGAGGGTGCGGACTTCCTCGAAATGTCATACCAGAACAGTATGATACCATACTTTCCTCTAAATTGCAAGGGGTTTTGAAAATTTTATGTGATTCTTTGTAGGGGAGGGGTTTTCCCTCCCGTTGGTACGTTCTGCGCGGGAGCCGAAACGGCTCCCCTACAGAAGCAATGCAACAAATTAACCGTTTACGGAATCGGCAAAGCGCTTAAACGCTTCTCTGCCCTCCGCGGTGCACTTATACACACCGGCATCGCATAGAACGAGGCAGAATACCTTACCGACCTCTTCGCGCAGTACGGCATCAGCTTCCTCAATGCTTGCAAACTTACCGTGTTCGGCGGCGATCTTCTCTGCCCACTCGGCATGCTTTTCGGTCAGCTCGTCTGCGCGCAGATCTCCGCCATAAACGAGGATCTCGCAGCAGCGTGCAAGCTCGTTTTTCAAACGCGCGGGAAGCACAGCCAGACCCATGACCTCGATGAGACCGATATTTTCCTTCTTTATATGGTGAAGCTCTGCATGGGGGTGGTAAACGCCCATCGGATGCTCCTCTGTGGTTATGTTGTTGCGAAGCACGAGGTCAAGCTCGTACTTTTCGCCTCTGCGGCGCGCAATGGGAGTAATGGTGTTGTGCTTTTCGCCATTCGTTTCCGCATAGATGAAGGCGCCCTCGTCGGTATAACCGCGCCAAGCGTTAAGTATCTTCTCAGCAAGCTCGGCGATGCGCGTTTTATCGCTGTGGCGCAAACGGATAACGGAAAGCGGCCATTTAACAATCTCCGCTTCAACGTCCTCGTATCCCTTAAAGTTCAACTTCATTTCCGCCTCTGCCTTTGCCATAGCGAACTCATAACGTCCGCCCTGGAAATGGTCATGCGTAAGGATGGAACCGCCGACTATGGGCAGGTCTGCATTGCTGCCGATAAAGTAATGCGGAAAAACGGTAACGAAATCGAGCAGCTTATCAAAAGCGGCGCGGTTGATCTTCATCGGAGTATGCGCACCGTTGAAGGCTATGCAATGCTCGTTATAGTAAACGTAGGGAGAATACTGTAAGTACCACTGCTCGCCTGCCATAGTAATCGGAATAACGCGGTGGTTTTGACGGGCGGGACGGGTAAGATGACCCGCAAAGCCCTCGTTTTCCTTGCAAAGAAGGCACTTGGGGTACTCTGCCGCCTTCTGTGTAAGCGCGGCGGCAATAGCCTTGGGATCTTTTTCGGGCTTTGAGAGGTTAACGGTAATATCAAGCTCGCCAAACTCGGTGGGAGTTACCCAGCGCAGGTCACGCTTTACGCGGTAGGTACGTATGTAATCGGAATTACGGCTGAGACCGTAATAGTAATCGGTTGCCGCCTCGGGGGACTTTGCATACTCCTCGTTAAAACGGCGCACGACCTCGGAAAGTCGGATCGTAGCCATGTCGTTCTGTG
>JAZQJQ010000062.1:0-5338 GCA_045541735.1 Eubacteriales bacterium | reverse complement strand
CACAGAACGACATGGCTACGACCCGACTTCAAATTGCTTTGCGGCATATTTAACTGCTAAACGTGCAGGGCTCTTTTTCTTTTTCTTCTGTTGCAAGGGATAAAAAGCTCCGTATAGTCCTCGGAGGCGGCAGAGTGCCGCCTCCGTAGGGGATATTCGGATTACTTACGGATGCCGAGCTTAGCGATAATAGCGCGATAACGCTCGATATCCTTCTTCTGGAGATAAGCAAGAAGATTGCGGCGGTGACCAACCATCTTAAGAAGACCGCGGCGGCTGTGATGATCCTTGGGGTTAGCCTTAAGGTGCTCGTTAAGAGAGTTGATGCGGTTGGTGAGGATAGCTACCTGAACCTCGGGGGATCCGGTATCGCCCTCATGAGTAGCGTAAGTGGTAATGATTTCCTGCTTAGTGTCCTTCTGGAGTGCCATAGTTTTTCACCTCTTTTTTATATTTCCGATGTCACAGAGGGCGGGCAGGTGATTACCCCAAAAAGCTCGGGGATTTTTAGCCGCAGTCCGTGGCAAAGGTTCACAGCTGACATTCTAACACATATTTTTTCAATTGTAAATAGGAAAAAGTAAATTTTTTGCCCTAATTTTTTAGATTTTTATGGGTTTTCTCTTCAACCGTAGGGGCGACCATCGGTCGTCCGTGCATTTCATTGCCGCGATATGCGGGAGAAACAAGCCCCTCCCCTACAGCGGAGAAACGATAAAAACCGTAGGGGACGGCGCCCTCGACGTCCCGCAAACAAGCCCGCTAACCTTACGGATCGCAATTACCGCAGGGGTCATATCCCATTGCGATAAGCTCGTCTCTTGTTCCTGTGTGGTATGCCTTGTTTTCATCCTTGATCTTTTTGGCGCTGTTGCAAGACGGATAGTGGAATTTTTTGCTGTCAGTGTTAAGCACGTAATCTGTACCGATAGGCGGCTGTTCGGTCACAGGCAATTCCGTAACGGGAGCTTCCGTAGCGGGCGGCTCTGTAGCAGGCGGCACAATTACCGAAGACCCCGATAAAGTATCCGCATCGGGATTACGCTCTACGCTAACGGTAATATTTTTTCCGTCACTCACACAGAAAATATCACCCTGCATATCAGTGCGATAGACCTTTACATCGGCATCTCTCAATCGACTTAAAGCCGCATCTGTAGGATGCCCGTACGTGTTGCCCTCTCCGACCGAGATAACAGCGTATTCTGGCATGATCTCACGCAAAAACGGATAAGTAGTTGAATTTTCACTGCCGTGATGTCCGACCTTCAGCAGAGCAGCCGACAGATCAACACCCGAATCCAATATGACCTGCTCAGCTTCTCTTTCTGCATCTCCTGTAAACAAGAATCTTGTTTCGCCATAGGTTATTACAAGCACAATTGAGGTATTGTTAGTTTCGGGTGTGCTGTTTACACCGAGTATCTCAATCACAGCACTGCCGAGTGTGTACTTATCGCCCACCGAAGGAACGGTAATACCACCGCCTACACTTTCGGCATAATTCTTAAACGAGGCAAAAGCGTTACTGTCAAAATCCTTAACAGGGCAAAGCGTGATATCCGCACCGGCAAAATTGTAAGCACCCGGTATTCCGCCGATATGATCCTCATGTGAATGTGTTGCCACTACTATGTGCAGCTTGGACACATTTCTGTTTTTCAAAACAGAATATATTACGTTAGAATCTGCCTTGTTACCGCCGTCTATAAGCATATACTGCCCATCGCACTCTACAAGCGCAGCATCAGCCTGTCCTACATCTATGAAGTGAATGCTGAACGTGGAGTTTTGAGGAACAACGGGTTCAACGACCGCGGGAGGTTCCGTTGCGGGAGGTTCCGTCGTGGGAGGTTCCGTCGTGGGGAGAGCGGTTGATGGAATATCCGTTATTTCATCTGTAGTAACCTGCGCTTGTATATTTTCCCCGGATCTATCATCGGATGCAGGCGTTTCGGGAGCAGTGATGAGCCCTGCCAACACCAATAGAAAAACCACAAGAACCGAAATCGCCTTTTTTCGGAATATTTTTTGTCTAAAAAGCCTGATTGGCTTTATGGGTATTGATAAAATACCCGCCAACAGCATTAAAAATCCGGATAAGCTCGGCAAATATGCTAATGCCATTATCAACACAAAAGCTGATATGATCCACAAAATAAAAGCCAAGCACCAAGAAGTGATCTTTTTCATGAATGTGAACTCCTTTTGAAGGGACGAATAAAACAGTTTCTTGCAATTGATGATCGGAGCTGATTATGATCAACTATGAGTATATTTTATCACACATTTTTGAAAAAGCAACAAAAATAAGCTTTTGGAAACACAGAACGCCCCCGCTATCGTGAAGGACTAAATTCTACTCTGTTTTCCGGTATTTTTCCTTCCCCCGGCAAGCCCCGCGGCGCCGGAAACGGCAATAAGGGCGCCGAAGCACTTTTTCAGCACACGTGCATCTAGCGCACCGCCGAGGCGCGTGCCGAGATACGTGCCCGCAATGCCGAAAAGGCAGAGCATACAAAGGGCGCGCAGGCTCGGGCGGTGCTTTTTCAAGCTTACGGGCAGTGATGCGCCCGCAGAACAGAGAAAGAACAAAAGATTCAACCCCTGCGCTGTAAGCTGGGGCACGTCCCGTACAAGGAGAAGATATATCATAAACAGTCCGCCGCTGCCGACACCCATACCGCTCAGCACTCCGCAGGCGAACGCAGCAATAATATCAAGCATATTCACCTCAGCATCAAAATTCCCGAGACTATCAGTATACCGCAAAAGACCTTTTTGAGAAGACGCGTATTAATACGGGCAAGGACAAGCGAGCCGATAAAACCGCCGATAGCCGCAGGAAGCGCATACGGCAGAAAATCGGCAAGCGAATACCTTCCGTGCGCACCGTAAAAAAGCGCTGATGAGAGCGTAAGAAAGAACACCGTGCACAACGACAGTGTAAAAAGCTCCCTTTCCCCCATTTCGCTGTATATTGCGCGCAGGGCATAGATAAGCACTATCCCGGCGCCCGACCCCAGCAGTCCGTTCACTGTGCCTGCCGCGATGCCGATAAGGGACAAAAAAAGAACCTTGCCGAGCCTTGAAAAATCCTTCATAGATCACCAAATGTTAAAAATTCGTTACATTAATAAATTTGAGTTGTAATTTACGTTGCCGATGTGGTATGATAAACTATGTATCTGTATATTTAAAAGGAGTAGCCATGGCAAACGAAAAAACTAAAGGCAAAAAGCCCTCCGATAACAATAAAAAGCCTGCCGAAAGAAAGAAAACGGCAGAAATAAGTCCCTCTCCCGCAAAGAAAAAGAAGGAGCAGGAAAGGGAGCCGCACACGGAACAGCTGCGCGTACATATCCCCCCGAACCCGAACAGCGCGGTAAATAAGGTAATGCCCTATCTGTTCGTATTATGCGCAATTCTTGTGCTTGTATTCCTTATTTCGGGAAGCACCACCGGTTTTCTCGGCAAATGGGCGCACGTGCTCTGCTTCGGTACGTTCGGCTGGGGCGCGTGGGCAATTCCCGCGATACTTACCGTATTCGGCTGGAGATGGCGTAAGATCGTGGAGGATGACTCGCGTGCGGGAAGTATTATCTTCTCACTCCTGCTTGTTGCATCGCTTTCCGCTTTCATACACACCTGTTATACCGCCGAGCCCGTTATCAAGGGACTTCTTACGCTCGGAAAAGGCGGCGGAGCCGTCGGCGGTCTGCTTTCCTTTGCTCTTACAAAGACCGTGGGCAGATTCTGCACCTTCCTTATCACCGTATGTCTTACCGTTGTGATGACTATGCTGTTCCTTTCGATAACCCCTAAGGACATCTGGATATACGTGCGCTACACCCTCAAGGTCAGCGCCGAGAAGCGAGAGCTGCGCAACGAGCGCCGCGAGGCGGAGATCGCCGCTGAGGAAGAAAGACTTGAAAGGCTCCGCATTGAAAAGGAAGAAGTGCGCCGTACCGCAAATATGCTGAAAAAGGCAGAGCTTGCGGCAGAGGAGGACGGATTTTTCCGCGACCCCGAGGAAGACGGCGCAGAGCTTAGAAAGTCTGCGCGCAAAACAGAACGTGCTGCAGCTGATATCCCTGCACCCGTTATAAACGTGTCTATGGGCGAGGATAACGGCTTATATGACGTCGAGGACGAGCCTATTGAGGAGACCGTTGCCGAAGATCCTGCAGAAGGACCAAAGGAAGAGGCGCCTTCACCTGCACCCGTACCCGCAGAGCCCGCAAAGCAGGACGAGCCCGCAGAATCCGCTCCCGCAAACGGCAAAATGATACTGCCCGACCTTGAGGATATATTCGGAATAGGCGACCCTGACAAGGTAAACGATCTCTCCGGTCTCGAGGACCCGGAGGAGCTGCCCGACGATATTACCGAATCCAAGCAAAACGCGATACTTGAGGCGGATGCGCCCAAGGAGCCGGAAAAGCCTAAGCCTAAGGCGGAATACCGCACTCCCCCCATCTCCCTGCTTGCGGTACCCGAAAAGCCTAAGTCCGCGGATATGACGGCAGAGATGCAGGCGAATGCACAGCGCCTTGTCGAGACGCTTGCATCCTTCCGCGTTTACACAAAAATAACCAGTGTTTCCGTCGGCCCGACCATTACAAGATACGAGCTTCAGCCTGAGGCGGGTACGAGCGTTAAGTCCATTGCCAACCGCGTGGACGATATAGCACTAAGCCTTGCAAGCATGGGTGTAAGAATAGAGGCGCCCATCCCCGGCAAGGCTGCCGTAGGTATCGAAGTACCCAACAAGACCGCCGCAACCGTTTATCTGCGCGAGCTTATCGCAAGTAAGCAGTTCACCTGCGAAGAAAACAAAAAGCGCAAGCTTTTGGCGGCGCTCGGAGTTGACGTTGCGGGCGTGCCCGTATTCTGCGACATTGCAAAGATGCCCCACATGCTTGTTGCCGGTGCTACCGGTATGGGTAAATCCGTATGTATCAACAGCCTGCTTGTAAGCATGCTGTACCGCACCTCGCCCGATGATCTCCGCCTTATACTGGTCGACCCCAAGCGAGTAGAGCTTGGAACCTATAACGGCATCCCCCATCTGCTTGTACCCGTAGTTACCGAGCCGCAGAAGGCGGCGGGTGCACTGAGCTGGGCGGTAAACGAAATGGAGCGCCGCTTCGGACTTATAGAGGAAGTGGGCGCGCGTAACATCGGCGACTACAACGGCACCGTAAACGGTGTTCCCGGTTACGAGAAGATGCCGTATATCGTTATAATCATCGACGAGCTTGCAGACCTTATGCTCGTTGCACGCGACACCGTTGAAAATTCCATCAACCGCCTTGCCGCAAAGGCTAGAGCCGCC
>JAZQJQ010000061.1:0-4239 GCA_045541735.1 Eubacteriales bacterium | reverse complement strand
ATGGCTACGATCCGACTTGGTGTTTATTACGGTCGGGATGCCTATCGATACGACCGGTATACCCATCGTGGAAAAATTAATGCCTGTTCCGCGTTTTTCCGTGCCGGCACCCGGCGTTATGCCGCAGTTGCCTAACTGTATAAATGCGCCGAGCCGCAATGAAGACCGCGCTGCAAGACTGTCAATGGCTATTATAACGTCTGCCGAAACTGCCTTTGCTATTGCACGGACGTATTCCGATGTAACTATGCCGGTCTGTCCGCAAACCCCGGGAGAGATAACGTATACTCTCGGAAGAAATCCGTCGTTTTCTTGTCTTGAAAATATTCTTTCAGCACAAATAGGCCCCAGCGTGTCGGGTGCGGAATTTCTGTTTCCGATTCCAACCGCCAATACAGATAAGCCGTCTTTCAAGTTTGAAAGAGGCTTTATTATTTGCGCAAGCTTGTCAGCGCATATTAAAGCGGTACACATTGCTTTATCCTCGTCAAGTTCCCATATTGGGCCGCAGTGAATGCCGTAATATGCATCCCTTGGCAGAATACCGTTTGGCACTCGCGGGTCGAAAGTCGTTTTAGTTATATTTATGCCCGATTCGCGGAAGGTATTTTCCATTTTTCCGCATCTGTCTCCCCTTTCGTTTTCACACGCGAGATCGGATTCGAAAATGTATTTATTATCCATTGAGCCCTCCTATTTTTGTGTTAAATATGCTCAAAAACCATTATCTAATATTGTGCAAATATCCAAAACTTATTCTAAACAAAAATAGGTCATTGATAATCCCGAACTCTAATGATATAATAACAAATAGATTTATCGTGCCTACTTTTGCGCGCGGTTTATATTTACCGGCTCGACCGGATTATTTGTCCCAGGAGGAGAATCTTACTATGAAGAGAATCGTGTCTCTCTTACTCTGCGCAATGATGCTTTGTCCCATGCTCGCGGGTTGTACCAAGGAGCTTGTGGGTGACGGAGCGATCTTCGAAGCATACGTTGCTTCCGAGACATTCTGTTTTGACCCTACATATGCTACCGTGGATGATAATTCCGCGCAGTACCTCTCCCTCATTTTTGAAGGTCTTACCAAAATAGATGCCGACGGAAAGCTCCGTTACGCACTTCTTGATGATTACAAGTATACTCAGGATAAGCTTCGTAATGAGTATAAGCTTACCCTTTATATGAAGCAGACCAGATGGAGCGATGCTTCTGCGGTCACTGCTGATGACGTGCTCTTCTCCTGGAAGAGACTTCTTTCTCCCGACGTTTCCGCGTCTGCCGCTTCTCTGCTTTACGATGTTAAGAACGCGCGTGCAGCAAAGAACTCCGAATGCTCAATCGACGACGTGGGACTTGCTTCCGTTGATACCTACACTCTTGAGGTTACCTTCGAGTACGATATCGACGTTGATGCATTCCTCCGCACCTGCGCATCCATTCAGCTTGTTCCTCTCCGCGAGAACGTTGTTTCCCGTAACGAGCTTACTCTCGAGAACTGGGCTAAGCGTTATGCTACACTTTCCGTTAACGGTCCTTTCTGTGTAAGGGGTCTTGATTACAGCACCAACACAATGTCCCTTCAGCGTAATAACTATTATTACCGCACCGAGGAAAACCCTCTCAACTTCAACGTTGAACCCTACAAGATTGTCATCAATTTTGTAAAGACCAACGGTAATGAGGCTGACGGCGAAGATCTCCAGGCTCAGCTTAACAGATTCAATAACGGCGAGACTCTCTTTATAGGAGACCTTCCTCTTGCAAGCCGTGCAGAGTACGCAAAGAAGGGCAGCGTTATCGAAACCCTTTCCACTATGTCTCTTATGATCAATTGTGCAGACGAGCTTCTTTCCGATAAGAACGTACGTCAGGCACTCTCTCTTGCAATTGACCGTAAGGCGCTTGCAGATACTGTTGTGTTTGCCGATCCCGCAACCGGCCTTATCAATAACAAGGTGTTCGATGCAAACTCCAAATCTAAGTTCCGCGCTGTTGGCGGAGATATACTTTCTGTTTCAGCCGACGCTGCAGCTGCTAAGTCTAAAGTAAACGGTGGCGCACTTACCCTTACCTACAAGAATACCGAGGAGTTTGCCGCTGTTGCAAATTACCTCAAGACCGCTTGGGAGGCTATCGGTCTCACCGTTACACTTGACCCCGTTATGAGCGAATCTTACTCCAGAACGATCGATGAGCAGGAGTTCACTTTCTATAACGACATTCTTGATACCAAGGTAAAGGCCGGCGATTATCAGATCGCTCTCGTTGATTTCTCTATGATCTCCACTGAAGCATTCGGCGTTCTTGCTCAGTTCGCACACGGCTTCACCGGTAACGAGTGCGATATCGAAAACGACTGGGCTATCACTCCTCATATTTCCGGATTCAATTCCGAGGCTTACAATACTGCGATCGAGAACGCATTTGCTGAGAAGGATCACGCAAAGAGAACCGCTCTTCTTCACGATTGCGAGAAGCTTCTACTCGACGAGATGCCTATTATTCCTCTCCTTTTCAACAAGAACTTCTATATGTACAGCTCCGAGCTTTCCGATATTACTCACGATTACTTTGGTAACGTTCAGCTTGCAAAGGTTTACTACAAGAACTACGTAGAAGAGACGGAAGCAGAGTAATATGGCAGAAGAATTAAAACTGACAGGTAAGAACGATATTAAGATCTTTATACTGTTTTTGCTCGATTCCATTGGATATCCGCTTTCGCGTTCAGACATCGAGGACATATGCGTTAGTGACAATTTTGTCAGTTACTTCGATTTTGCCGAGTGCTTTGCCGAGCTTGCCGACAAAGAATATCTAATACAAACTAATGAGGGAGAGACCGAGTTTTACTCGGTCTCTCCTATCGGTAGGGAAGTAGCCTCTCAGCTTCAGGATATGCTCGTTTCACCAATAAGAGAGCAGGCGTTCAGATCTGCCTTGCGCATTCTTTCTTTTAAAAAGAGGGAAGCGGAGATCTCATGCAATGTAACCGAACAGGACGGAAGATATCTCGTTGAGTGCTCCGTTAAAGAAAAAAAGGTAACACTTTTAAGCGCTTCCATTCTTGTTGACAGCAAAGAGCGCGCCGAAAGAATGAAGAACAATTTTTATGAGCGTCCGGAGGCTATTTTTAAAGGCATGTCCGCACTTTTGGCTTGCGAAGTAAATTATCTGTTTTAGCTAAAAAAGTTGCATAAATTTTTGAATATTTGTATTGACTTTATTGTTTTTCGTGCTATAATAAACGTGTTGCGTTAGTATTTTGGTACAATATATTTATTTTTTGGGATTTTTTATTCTCGGAAACGGGGTACAATGAGCACAAAGTTACCGGATTCCGAACTTCAAAATCTTATTAATGATTCCGCATCGGGTGATGATGCAGCTTTCGGCAGACTTCTCGAGCGCTATGCGCCGCTGATCTCTTCTGAAGTTTCCGGATTTATAAATTGCGGTTTCGATGAGGATGACGTACGTCAAGAGGCTTATATTGCCTTTTTCGATGCTGTTAAAAGCTTCAATTCGTCCGGCCGCTCCGTCAGCTTCGGCCTTTATGCTAAGGTTTGCATTAAGAACAGATTGATTTCAGCAGTAAGAAGACTTTCTAAGGATAAGTCTTTGCTTACGGAAGAAGAGATCCCCGAAAGAGCTGATACAGATTCCGATCCCTACTCTCTTGTTGTAGGAAAGGAAGATCTAGAGATCTTCAGATACACCTTAAACAGATTACTGTCAGTCTATGAAAAGACTGTTTTGCATTACTATATCGCAGGTTTTTCTCCGGCTGAGATAGCATCTCACGTCGGCAAG
This sequence comes from Eubacteriales bacterium, assembly GCA_045541735.1. Lineage (GTDB taxonomy): Bacteria > Bacillota > Clostridia > Oscillospirales > CAG-272 > RUG12395. The sequence continues at coordinate 420 of JAZQJQ010000061.1, read as the reverse complement.
GACGAACGTTCCGTTTCCAACGCGTTATTTCGTATTCGCGGCAAACTGAAATGTTTACTTCATGACAGATAATACAAAAAATCAATAAGTTTCATTTTGTTTACATGCCCGAATAGCTTAAATAGAGCGTTGATATTCAAAGGTGTCGGTTTAAATCCGTCTTAGGGCGAAAAATATACCATATTTACGAGGTACAAAAAGCATGTTTCAGGACAAGACTTTAGTTTGCAAGGATTGCGGTCAGGAATTCGTTTTCACCGCAGGTGAGCAGGAGTTCTACGCAGAGAAGGGCTTCCAGAACGAGCCCCAGCGTTGCAAGGCTTGCCGCGACGCTCGCAAGAACGCCGGTAAGGGTCCCCGCGAATTCTTCACCACCACTTGCGCACAGTGCGGCAAAGAGGCAAAGGTTAAGTCGGAGGC
>JAZQJQ010000060.1:0-2481 GCA_045541735.1 Eubacteriales bacterium | reverse complement strand
AGTGACGGTCAACACGCCGTTACAGATATGAACGATATGCTCTTCGTCCTCTATAAAAAATCCTTGCTCTACAGGAGGTTCAACAATGACCTCGTTTTCGTCCGTTTCGTAAAGGTCAGACTCATCAACGGATACTTCCGGATCCTGGATATCCTCGGCCGGTGTCTCATCATGAACATTGGGCTCTTCAAGCGCTTCGGTATCTTTAGTGCTTAGAAGCGAGAAGCCCACAAGCTCATCGAGAGACATATTATAAAGCAAAGCAAGAGCGATCAGATTATCCGTATCGGGACTTGCTTCTCCTCGCTCCCATTTGCTTATTGCCTGACGGCTGATGTTCAAAGCTTTAGCAAGCGATTCTTGTGAATACCCCCGTGTCTTGCGAATAGAGGATAATCTCTCAGATAACTGAATATTCATCAAAGGACCTCTTGTAAAAAAAAAAACGGCGCAAATTTCGATTTGCGCCGATTTAAAATTAATAGTTTTCAGCGCGAAGCTTGAAATATGCCTTGGGATGTGCACATACGGGGCAAAGCTCCGGCGCATTTTTACCAATGTGGATATGTCCGCAATTGGAGCATTCCCAGATCATATCGCCGTCACGGGAGAACACAAGTCCGCCCTCAACGTTTGCGATAAGCTTGCGGTATCTTTCCTCATGTGTCTTCTCAATTCTGCCGACAGCCTCAAAGAGGTAAGCAATTCTGTCAAATCCCTCTTCCTTTGCAACCTTTGCAAACTCTGCGTACATATCGGTCCACTCGTAGTTTTCACCGGCCGCTGCATCATTAAGATTATCAAGAGTACCGGGTACCTCGCCTCCGTGAAGCAGCTTGAACCAGAGCTTTGCATGCTCCTTTTCATTATTAGCGGTCTCCTCAAAGATCCCCGCTATCTGAACGTAACCGTCCTTCTTTGCCTTGGATGCATAATAGGTATACTTGTTTCTTGCCTGCGATTCGCCAGCAAAAGCCGCCATAAGATTTGCTTCGGTTCTTGATCCCTTGAGTTCCATATCTAAATTCCTTTCAACTTTTTTTGAGATTGTACCATATATTTCAAGATTTGTAAATAGGATTATCCAAAATGAATTATTTATTCAGCATTTCATAACTGTGGGAAATAAGAGCATCACCGCAGTAGTTAAGAGTAAGCTTAAAAGGCTCGTTAAGCGTTTCCATCAAGCGAAAAAACACCTTGTCCCCTTCCCACATCGGAAGAGTTGAAACGCTGCCTTTTTCCACCCATTGAAGAACGCCTTCGTTGCAATCGGTAAGCTCTCCTTCAAAACGCGATGCTGTATACAGATACATGAGCTCGTTGGGATATACGTCGTTAAGAAAATATACTTCTCCGCGGAATCTGAAATCCGTTAACGTCAGACCTGTCTCCTCGCGCACCTCGCGGATGAGGCATTCGTCCGAAGTTTCACCATCCTCAAGTTTCCCGCCGATACCTATCCACTTTCCTGCGTTGATATCCTCGTGCTTTTTGATACGGTGAAGCATAAGATATTTTCCGTCTTTTTCGATATAACAAAGAGTTGATCTTATCATAAGCAAAGAAGGAGAGAAGCGTAGCCTCTCTCCTTTCCTTTCGTAATATACGATTAGTTGAGCTCAGCGAAGTACTTGATAGTACGAACCATCTGGCTGGTGTAGCTGTTCTCGTTATCGTACCAAGCAACAACCTGAACCTCGTAGGTATCGTCGTCGATCTTGGTAACCATGGTCTGAGTTGCATCGAACAGAGAACCGTAGGTAATACCGATAATATCGGAAGAAACGAGCTGCTCCTCGGTGTAACCGAAGGAAGCGGAGGAAGCGTTCTTCATTGCAGCGTTGATAGCCTCAACGGTAACGTCCTTAGCCTTAACAACAGCAACAAGGATGGTGGTGGAACCGGTCGGAACGGGAACTCTCTGAGCAGAGCCGATGAGCTTGCCGTTGAGTTCGGGAATTACAAGACCGATAGCCTTAGCAGCGCCGGTAGAGTTGGGAACGATGGAGCAAGCAGCAGCGCGAGCGCGGCGGAGGTCACCCTTTCTGTGAGGACCGTCAAGAACCATCTGGTCACCGGTGTAAGCGTGAACGGTGGTCATAATACCTGCCATTACAGGGAAGTTGTCGTTAAGAGCCTTAGCCATAGGAGCGAGGCAGTTGGTGGTGCAGGATGCAGCGGAGATGATCTTGTCATCAGCGGTAAGAGTATCCTCGTTTACGCTGAAAACAACAGTCTTAAGATCGTTGCCTGCGGGAGCAGAAATAACAACCTTCTTAGCGCCTGCATCGATGTGAGCCTGGCTCTTTTCCTTTGAGCAGTAGAAACCGGTGCATTCGAGAACTACGTCTACGCCGATCTCGCCCCACGGCAGTTCAGCAGCATTAGCCTTTGCATAGATCTTCAGGGTCTTGCCGTCAACTGTGATTGTACCAGCTTCGTCATCAGCTTCTACAGTGTGCAGGTTCTCACCCATCT
>JAZQJQ010000059.1:0-3988 GCA_045541735.1 Eubacteriales bacterium | reverse complement strand
ATGTATACCGCAAGGTATGATATGGAGCAAAGAGTGCCGAGAAAAATGGCATTCTTCGCTTTAGTGCTGATCTTCATTTAAAGCCTCCGAGATGATGCGGAAAACAATTACTGACATTTTATCATCAACTGTTCTTGTTGTCAACGATGCAAAAGAAGAAAGATGTGTTCCGGATTTTAAAAAGATAGATAACGAAATTCGTGAAAAAGTGCTTTTAAAATCGATAAGAAAGATTTGAATTCTCCGCGGGCGTACCCCGCTCCGGTCCGCGCGGATCTGAACGTCCCCCGGACGTTCATTCAACACCGCGCGGTTCAAATCCCGCTTCTTATAGAAGGCAAAGAAAAGAGCACCCTATTGGGTGCTCTTTTCTTTGGCTGCGGAAGAAGGATTTGCTCTTGAATTTTGCAAAGGCAAGCATCGTGATTTGAGGCAAAGTGCTTTGCAAAATTCTTCGGTCACCCCTACACACCGTCCCCCGGACGGTTTGCTTAACGCTGGGTTCAAATCCTTCTATGTAACTGAGAGCCACAAAAAAACAGCACCCAACGGGTGCTGTTTTTTGTGGCTGCGGAAGAAGGATTTGAACCCTCACAAACAGAGTCAGAGTCTGCCGTGCTGCCATTACACAATTCCGCAATATTCGGTTGTTTTGGGGTGCCTCTCTCAAGGCTCTATTATTATAGCAGACATGTTCCGAGTTGTCAATTCTTTTTTTGAAAATTTTTGAAGTTTTTTGGAATATTTTTTTATGTAAAATAAGTATGTGTAAACTTACGTTTTTTATGTGCGATTTTGAAAAATCTATGGTATTTTTGCTTCTTGCGTGGTAGAATGTAAATGATAAACAAGCATGGAGGCTTTTATGTTAGATATTGCGATAATCGGTGCGGGACCTGCAGGTATGACCGCGGCTATTTACGGAAGAAGAGCGGGACTCAGCGTTTGCGTTTTTGAAGCTGAGCTTTGCGGAGGCCAGATGATATACACCCTCGAAATAGAGAATTATCCGGGCACGGGTAAGCTGAGCGGTGCAGAGCTTTCGCTCAATATGCGCGCGCAGATGCTCGACCTCGGTGCAGAGCTTGTTGAGGATAAGGTGCTATCCGTTTCTGTTGATAACGGCATTTACCGCATTTTAACGTCAAGCGGAGAATTTGAGTCGCGTACCCTTATAATAGCTAACGGTGCTAAAAGACGTAAGCTCGGTGTGCCCGGAGAGGAAAAGTATTCGGGCAGGGGAGTTTCCTATTGCGCGGTGTGTGACGGAAGTCTTTATAAAGGAAAAACAGCTATAGTCGTTGGCGGCGGCAATACCGCTTGCGAGGATGCACTTTACCTCGCTAATATCTGCGATAAGGTCTATCTCGTTCACAGAAGGGAAGCGCTGCGTGCCGAAAAGCATCTTGCAAGCGCTGTCCTTAATTCCGAGAAGGTCGAAAAGATCTTAGGTGCAAAGCCGATCGCAGTTATCGGGGACAAAAAGGTTACTGCAATAGAGCTTGATATTAACGGCTTAAAACGCACCGTGGAGACCGATGCGGTGTTCGTTTGCATCGGACTTCAGCCCGAAAACGGTGTTTTTGCAGACATTGCCGATCTTGATGCGGCGGGATATATAATTGCGGGTGCGGATTGCCGAACCTCGCGCGAGGGCGTTTTTGCCGCAGGAGACACACGCACCACCGCACTTCGCCAAGTAATAACCGCCGCAAGCGACGGGGCTGTTGCCGCAACTAATGCCGATAGATATATAAAGGAAAACTTTTGATAAAAAATGACCGCTTGGGCGGTCATTTTTTAATACTTTTTTTGTAAAGCAGCTGCAGTGCCGGTGTGTTTGCCCTTAGTATCATAACAGGCAGCAGACTTAATACTGCATTAACTGCGGCAACCGGTATTGAGATAGACGGTGAATTGCAAAACGGAAGGAGGAATAAAAGAATGCCCGTTATTGTATTTGCTATATGTATAGCAACTCCGTAATTGGATTCGAGTATAAATCTGGCAAGGTAGTCCGCATCGCTTGTGCTTTGCAGTTTATCCTTATGAAATGCGGTAAATCCGCCAAGCTCGGGAACATATCTCTTCCATTTGTTTATTTTAAGTCTGCGGTACATTCGTGCTTCTTTTTTTGACACGGAAAATAACTCTGCATCCGCACAGAAAAGTTTTTCGGGTAATCTTCTTATCAAAAAAGCAAATATGCCGTCGATGGCAAAAACGCTTACCGTTGCAAGCACGCTTTCCGAAAGCGCGCTCAAAAAATGCGCTCCGCCTATCGCGTTTACCGCGGCAATGATCATATTTGCGGTTATTATTACGGCTATATAGTACAAGGCTTTACCTCTCCCTTTGTGGTATAGGTAAGCGGCTTTGCGTACACTTCCTCATATACCGATTTCCATGCCTCGTAATTCTTTTCGCACATCATTCGGGAATTGTCGCGGACGGTTGAGTTCTTATCTGGATATATGGGGGGCAGAATATGCACCGTGTAAGCTTGGATACGAAAGCCGTCGGTACCGTAATTTTCCGTATCTCTCATAGTGATAAAGAAAGGAAGCACCGGCGCCATAGACCGTGCCGCAAAGCGGAATGCACCTACCTTCAGCGGCCTCGGCTTTCTGTAGTTCCACCACATTCCCTGCTCGGGATATATAAGTATCTTTTCTCCCTTGTTTAAAAGCTTATCGACTGCATCAAGCATATCGCGCATTACCGAGTGGTTTGAGGGGAGGGGAAGCGTGTTGCAATGGCGGAAAAGATAACCGTAAAAGCCCGGGAAGGAGGTATAATTGCCTTCTCTTATTATTTTATAAAGCCTCTTTTTCCCCAGATATGGCTGTATGGCTTTGAATACCGCGTAATTATCAAAAGCATTGAAGTGGTTGCAGGTAATAAGAGCTCCCTTTTTTGAGACCTCAAAATAGTTTTCAATACCTCTTATGCGTTCAATAACGAGCTCGCCTCTGTCTATACATTTATCAAAATGTCTCCGTGCTATCTCGTTCGCTATCGCTGTTCCGATCTTTGTTGTGAGCTTTTTTGCGGTGTAATCGATCTCTCCCTTTTCGATGGGACGTGTCGGCGGATCGTTTTCTACGTCGCGGTCAAAAAGTCCGAGCAACTCGTATTCCCTTATTCTTTTCAATACTTCCAGTCTGTCTTGTGCTTTTTCCATATCAGTCTCCGTATATCTCCGCGGCGGTTGTATCGCCGTTTTCGTTATAATATGTATCCAGCTCCGCTTCGGCAAGCTTCATAAGGTCACTGTACATTTTGCAGTCACGCGCACGGTCAGCGGCTGTGTAGCCTTTTTTTTCACCGATCAACATATCGTAGTATGCTGTTTTCTTTGCGTAATGCCAGAACTCGTTTTCGCACATTATGCCGTCGTATCTCCAGGGTTTGTAGTTTATCTTGAAGTGAGCGATCTTGGGTAGGGTTCCTTCATCCCCGCAATATGCCGTCTTGTTCCAAGTTTGGCTGACGAGAAGACTGCGCCCTGCGCATATTACGTTCAAATAGTCCTGATCCTGAGTAACACGGAATGCACGTTCTTTGGAAAGTGCAACAAATTCTTCCTTTACGTTACATTTGCGCATCTCCTCAAGGTTCATTACTAGCATTCCCGCGTTGAAATACTGCTCACACGGCACCCCCACGACCTGCTCGGCATATTCGCCGAATACCGGTACGTTGGCCATTACCTCCTCTCTTGCAGCGGCAACGAGAAGTCTGTTTATATCATATCTGTAAAGCTCTGAGATATCGCCGAGTATCAGCATATCGCAATCGAGGTATATACCTTTTTTGTACTGTGGAAAAAGCTCGGGGATGAAGAACCTGTAGTAAGTAGCCTTTGTGTAATAATCTCTCAGATGCACCATTTTGCCTAGGCTGTCGAGCCTGCTTGCTACGCTTACGAATTCAATGCTTATATTGTCTGTCTGCATTGAATATAGCTTTGCTTTGTTCGTTTCGG
>JAZQJQ010000058.1:0-5788 GCA_045541735.1 Eubacteriales bacterium | reverse complement strand
TCAAGAAGCTCCTCGTAGGTGTAATCGGAAAGATACATCGAGATGATCTTTGCGGCACATTCGGGGTAGGTCATCGTGCGCATCTCTTTGAGATCATCAGCAGAAAGAGCGGGAATATGACCCGGCATATAAAGGCCGCCGTTAATGGCGATACCGCGCTTGATAGCGCAGGCTGGGGACACGCTTTCGTTTGTAAGTCTTGCATCTCTTGTACTTACGAAGTTCATTGTTGCACCATCCGTTATTTTAAGAATTGTTGAAATTTATTAAAAGCATTTAGGTATATTATTTTATCCGCTAAAGACGGAGAAAATCTGTTTGAAAGCTCATTATAAACAGCTTTAAGCGATGCTATATCCGTTAATCCCTCAGGAAGATCGGTTCCGTCAAGATCACAGCCAAAGCACACGTTATCCTCGCCTGCTAAGCAAATCAAGGATTCAATGTTGTTGATAACAGTTCTGAGGTCTGCGTTTCCGCTTTCGGCAAGGTGCCACGGACAAAGCGAATGTCCGATGATACCGTCGAGTGACACGAGTCTTTTGATCTGCTCCGGGTAAAGATTTCGTGTATGGTCAAAAAAACTGCGTGAGTTACTGTGTGAGGCAATTATAGGCGAAGAATACTTTTCGGCGATATCCATTATCTCTGATGCGGAATTTACGCTTGCGTGGCTGATATCAAGTATCATTCCTTTTTTTGCTGCAGCTGAAAGGATCTCATTGCCAAGCTGCGTAAGTCCTCCGCTTGCTTCGTGTGAAGCGCCGAGCGCGTTTGATTTTCCCCACATGGGGATAAGAATGCGTACGCCTTTTTCGTAGACCTCATCAAGGATCTCTCGAGAAGTTATAAAACCGCAATCCTCAATGCAGTATATAAAGCCTGCGTTTTGAATTTGTTCGTTTTGCGCCTTTACCGAAGCCATAAGATCAGCAGATGATCTTATAACACTGCAACTGTGTCTTTCGCATTCAATATCAAAATCGTGAATCGTTTTATCAAAGACGGTCTTTGCTTTTTTGTTATCGTCAAACGTGCACCAAATTGCGGCAACCTGTATGTAAGGTGAAAACATCTTTGCTTTGCCGAGCGAAACGTGTCCGATCGATGAGCTCAGTGATTGACAGTTATCGGAGATGTACCGAGGCGTGTCGCAATGTAGATCAAATAGAGGGATCAATGAGTTTTCCTCCTAATCTTCAGTTGGTTTCGGTTAACGGCACTGCGGATATGCTCAATTTTCGATTTGTTACCGTCCAGATACACTTCAATTACGTCGATTCGCGGTATTAGGGGAGGTTTGTATTTCTTCATATAGCTTGATGCGGCTAAAATGAGGTTGTTTATCTTATTTTGCGTAACGTATGAGGACGGTCTTGCTGGATAAGTGCCGTCAGGTCGTTTGCGTACCGTTTTTACCTCAACAAATACAATATATTCTCCGTCCTCGCAAATAATATCGATTTCTTTTGTTCGAACGTGAAGATTTTTGTGCCTTATGATATAACCAAGCTCCTCAAGATACCTTGCCGCAAGTATTTCGCCTTTTTTACCCCAAATGGTGAATCTGAGTTTCATTTGTTCAAAAACTTTAAAAAAGTTCTACGGTGTTCGGGACACGGCCCTAGCTTTCGGACAAGTTCCATATGTTCTTTTGTTGGGTAACCTTTGTGTGCCTCGAAATGATACTCGGGATATTTTTCCGCAAGCTCTTTCATATATCGGTCACGGCTTACTTTGGCAAGTATCGAAGCGGCGGCTACGGAAGGTGATAAGGAATCGCCTTTTATAAGTGTTTCTGTGTGGAACGTAAAACCGCGTGAGGTATTGCCGTCGATAATTCCCGCATCGGGTCTCGGGTCAAGCATTTCTGCCGCTCTGCGCATTGCAAGCATTGATGCGTTAAGGATGTTTATCTCGTCTATCTCGGCGGCGCTTGCTGTGGCTATTCCGTAGCTGACAGCGTTTTCCTTAATAATGTCAAACAGCTTTTCGCGTTTTTTTTCAGTCAGTTTTTTTGAATCGTTGAGACCTTCAATGACGAGCCCGTGCGGAAGAATAACTGCAGCGGCAAATACTGCGCCGGCAAGAGGGCCTCTGCCCGCTTCGTCCATTCCGCATACTATCTTATAGCCTTGATCAGTCAAAAGCTGCTCATAATAATAATCCATCATTTGAAATTCTCCGGAAGTTCAAGGGTTATTCTGCCAAGCTTTCCATTGCGGAATTCTTCAAGAATCGTTAAACAAGTGCGTTCCTCGTTGATTTCTCCTCCGGAAACGAGAAATCCGCGTTTTTTGCCGATCATAAGCATAAGGTCATAACCGCTTAGTTCGGCTATATCGTATTTCATAATGTCTATCCCGTAACGATCCTGAATAATCAACGGCTCAAGTTTAAGCAATCTGTCGCACAGCCTGCACGCAAGGTCCTCGTTGTCGAGGATATCCTGCTTGATAGTTCCTGTAAATGCGAGGTTTTCTGCGATGTATCTGTTTTCAAATTTAGGCCAAAGAACTCCAGGCATATCGAGAAGCTCAAGTCCGTCGCTTGCAGTTACCCACTGCTTATCGCGTGTAACTCCGGGGCGGTTTTCTGCTTTGGCTGAGGCTGAGTTCGTGAGACGGTTGATAAGCGTTGACTTGCCGACGTTGGGAATACCCAGCACCATTGCTCTGATACGGCGGCCGTACATACCCTTGGCTTCCCATTTTGCTATTTTATCAGCAAGTAGCTCACGCACCGCGGGTCTGATCTGATTCAGTCCGTTTCCGGTCTTGCAATCGCACAGAATACACGCAACCGCATCCTTTTCAAAATGCGATTTCCACAGCTTGTTCATTTCGGGCATTGCAAGTCCTGCTTTGTTGAGTATTATAAGCCTCGGCTTTCCGGCGGTAAGCTTTGGAACTTCGGGGTTAGCGGAACTCATAGGAATTCTGGCATCTCTTATTTCAATAACAAGGTCAACGTCGCGCAGATTTTCCGTAATCATTCTGCGCGTTTTCGCCATATGACCGGGAAACCATTGGATCTCTTTGCTCATATCGATGTCTTTGTTGCTTACGGCATTGCAACTTTGCCGAATTTGTTAAGAGGCATAAAGCGTATTATGAATCTGCCCACAACGTTTCTCTCGGGTACAAATCCGATATCGTTACTCCTGCTGTCAAGGGAATGATTTCTGTTATCGCCCATTACAAACAAATATCCTTCAGGAACCTGCAAGGGATACTCGTGGTCGGATAAAACGACAGCATCTGTTTTGAATACTGCATATCCGCTTTCGTCAACCGGTTCGCAGTTGAGCACTTCTTCCTTTGTGTCCGCTACGTAGAGAGTTAGCGTTCTGTCGGCGTTGAAAACTATATTTATCCATTGCCCTTCCGTTGCAATTACGCGCTTTATGATCGGGTCGGAACGTCGGCTCTCCATATTTTGAAATACTACGATATCGCCGTAGTCGAGGTTCATAAATAAGTTGCTTACGATAACGGTATCGTTTTCTTCAAGCGTAGGATACATTGATGCGCCTACTACCTTGGCAGGTCTTGCTATAAAGCCGAAAAATAGTATTACAAAGCAAGCCGCAAACGCTATCGTCTCGATGAGATCGTAAAAATTGTTGAGAGAGCGCTTTTTCTTTTCGACCCTGATGCTCTCTTCGGTCTCTGAATCAAGTGCAGAAACGTAATTTAAAACGACGTTATCGTTTTCATCATCAGGGCGATTATTCTTATCGTTAAATTCGCTGTTCAATTTAAATCCTCCCCAAAAGCTCGTCGAGAGATTCCTCTGTCATATTTTTGTCGACGGCAAGCATAAGCGGCAGAAGCTTTGTTCCGTCCGGAATGTCAAGTCCGGTCTCTGCGGCATTTGCCTCGTTAAACTTACCTTGGAGCATATTAAAGCATGTGTCAGATGAAAAGATAACAAAAGGAACATGTTCTCTGCTGTGCGTACGTATCTCGATCGGAGTAGGATGGTCGGGTAGACACATTATGCGATAAGGTTCGCCGGTGGAATCAAGGTGGTTCTTTACAGGTGCGAGGATCCGTTTATCAATGTATTCGATTGAAAGTACTTTGTTTTCGATCTCTCCGCGGTGTCCGCATTCGTCGGGGGCTTCAACATGGACGTAAACGTAATCGTATCCGTCCTTGAAGGCTTTGATCGCGGCATCTGCCTTGCCTTCGTAATTCGTATGGATGTTTCCGGTCGCGCCTTCAACGTCGATACTCTTCATCTTAGCGGCAATCGCGATGCCCTTGATTAGGTCAACTGCTGAGATAACTGCGCTCTTCAGTCCCCATTTTTCATCAAAGCAGGGAAGAGCGGGCTTCTTTCCCGGACTCCAGAACCAGACGGAGTTAGCCGGATTTTTACCTTCGGCAATTCTTTTGATATTTATCGGATGATCGGCAAGCAGTTCAGCGCTCTTTTTCATTACGTTAAGATACTTCATGCCCTCCTCACCTCCGGGGAGATGATCGCCGATGCGCTTGCCGATGATGTCGTGAGGAGGAGTAAATACAAATTTTGGATCAGCATTTTTCCAAACGGAGCAATGCCTGTAAGATACACCGGGATAAAAATGAACGGAGTCGCTTCCCAGCTTGTCCTGAATGAAATCAATAAGGACCTTTGCTTCCTCTGACGATATCTCGTCTGCGCTGTGGTCAAGCATAATTCTGTCTTCATAAGTTGACGCCTCGGACAAGGTGACAACATTACATCTGACGGCTGTGTCCTCTTCGGAAAGATCAATGCCGAGACTGAGCGCCTCAAGGGGAGAACGGCCATTGGAATATATAAGCGGGTCGTATGACATAATAGCAAGATTGGCAGTGTCGCTTTCGGGGCGAAGAGCGGCAGGGACATTGAGTACAGTACCGACGATGCCGCGACGAGCTATCTCGTCAAGGGTCGGAGCATCGGCCTTGTCCATCGGTGTGGAATTGTTAAGTTCAGGTATCGGTCTGTCAGCCATACCGTCAAAAACCAAAACGAAATTTTTCATAAGGTGATTTCCTTTAAGTCTAAAATTAACATTCCTTATAATTATAGCACAGCAGTTTTGTAAAATCAACAACATTATGACGATATTTGTAAGGTATATACACCAAAATCCGTCATTTCGCTTAAAAAAAACAAAAAAACGAAAAAACGCTTGATTTTTGTAAACATATGTGATATTATTACAAAGCGTTAATTTGCGCATATTACGGAACAGTCCTCTGCTATGCTCGCACGAATGTTCTCAGAATTAAGGAGGAGCCAATGACTAAGATCGAGGCTTTTGCAAATGAGCAGCTCAAGGAAACAGTTCCCGCGTTTAATGTAGGTGATACCGTTCGCGTTCACAACCGCATTAAAGAGGGAACCAGAGAGAGAATCCAGATGTACGAAGGTACCGTTATCGCCCGTCACGGCGGTGGAATCTCCGAGACCTTTACCGTTCGCCGTATCGCATACGGTTGCGGCATTGAAAAAACTTTCCCCATTCACTCTCCTAACGTAGTTCAGGTAGACGTGATCCGTCAGGGTAAGGTTCGCCGCGCTAAGCTTTACTATCTCCGCGACAGAGTTGGTAAGGCTGCTAAGGTTAAGTCCAACATATAAGCTAACGCTTAATAAAAAAGAGACCGAAACGGTCTCTTTTTTATTTGAAAATTCGATTAATGGATTTTGTATAATTATTGCGATCAATTTCGGATCTTTTGAGAAACGCAGAGCATAAACTACGCGTGACAGTCATTTGAATCTAATGTGATGATAGGTGTTGTCC
>JAZQJQ010000057.1:0-8059 GCA_045541735.1 Eubacteriales bacterium | reverse complement strand
TTGCTTTTACAAATGGAAGGATTCGAACGCTCGGTAGTGAATCGACGTCCGGGGGACGTCGAGAGCCGAGCGGACCGGAGCGCGTCGAGCGCGTAGAATCGAATCCTGTCGGGCAGGCCAAAATAAAAAGAGGCACTCGTTGCCTCTTTTTGTTTTGCTTTTGTATTTATTCCCAATATTTTACCTTCACTCTCACGCCATCCGTTCTTACGGATATGTCTCCGTAATATGCGGTATTATAGACCAGTGCGCCTGACATTGTGAGGTCGTATTTCGTTTCTATATGAGGATGTCCGTACGGGTTATCCTCGCCCGAGGATATTATTACGAATTCGGGTCTTACCTTGCGGAGAAAATACGGCGATCCGGAGCTTGAGGAACCGTGGTGGCCCAATTTTAACACGTCGCAATCAACTTCGGGTATATCGTACTCAGCGCACGCCTCGCCATCACCCATAAACAGAAATGTCCTTTTTTCGTAAGTGATGCACAGTACGGCGCTTGCATCGTTTATCTCGCTGTACTCTGCTTTTTGCGGAGGTCCGAGAAATACGGCACAGTCCTTTATCATCTCCGCACCCGCTTCGGCGGTACGGACCGGAATTCCCTTTCTGTATGCCGTGCTCATCATCATTCCGTAAGCAGGTACGTAATTAACGAAGTCGGGCAGCCAAAGCTCGCCGATCTCAAAGCTATCCAACACCTCCGCCATCCCTCCTATATGATCGGTATGCGGATGCGTAGCAACGGCAAAGTCGATACGCGTAACACCGCGTTCGCGCAAAAAGCCGCATACGCGCTGTGCCATATCCGCCTCTCCGGCATCTATGAGAACCACCGTGCCGTCGGGGAAAAAGCATACCGCCGAATCGCCTTGGCCGACGTCGAGAAAACAAACTTCGAATACAGCCCCCCGCAAACGCGTGCAGTACGCATACACCGCCCCTGCAACAAGCACGATGACCGCGGCAAGTATACAAAGCCGTATCAAGATCTGCTTTTTATTCCTTTTTCTTTCTCTTTTTGCCATATTGATTTTTACCCGTTTGTTTGGTACAATGTTGTGAAAAGCGAGGTGTTTATAATGAAATTTAAAAATCTGATGTTCGACCTTGACGGTACGCTTACCGACCCTGCCGAAGGTATCACCAATTCCATTGCTTACGCACTGCGTAAAATGGATATACCCGTACCGCCCTTTGAGGTGCTTTGCAGGCACATCGGTCCCCCGCTTGCAAGATCTCTGTGCGAGCATTACGACCTTACCGAGGAGGAGGGTCTGCACGCGCTTGCTCTTTACCGCGAGTATTTCGGCGACCGCGGAATATTTGAAAACAAGGTATACGAAGGCATTCCGGAACTGCTAGCTGAAATGAAATCGCAGGGCAGAAGGATATATATGGCTACCTCAAAGCCTGAACCGTACGCAATACGAATCGCCGAGCATTTCGGCTTTGCAAAGTATTTTGACCGCATTGCCGGAAGTACGATGACGGAGGAAAGAACCAAAAAGGCGGATGTTATCGCATATCTTGCCCGGCTTGAAGGCTTTGACCCCGCAGAAGATACGCTGATGATAGGCGACCGAGAGCACGACGTGCTCGGCGCAAAACAGCACGGCGCCCCCTGCGCGGCGGTGCTGTACGGATACGGCAGCCGCGGGGAGCTGGAGGCCGCGGGTGCGACCTACATCGCAAACACCGTTGAAGAGCTTAGAGAGCTTATTAACAAAAACTAAGAATCATAAAGCAAAAAACGGCTCCCTTGTGCAAAGGGAGCTGTCAGCTAAGCTGACTGAGGGATTGTTTCTATCATATTATGGACACAACCCCTCCGCCTCGCCAAGCGAGCCGCCCCCTCTTACATAGGGGAGGCTTTTTGTTTGGCTAAACGGGAAGGCCCATTTCACCACAACAACAGATTTATTTTATCATATATTTTTGCGTTTGTAAATAAGTTTTTGTGCAAAACTCACCATTTCTATTTTTTGCACAAAAAATATTTGTTATCTTTTGACAAATTACCAGTTGCAAAATGCAAAAAAGGATGCTATACTAAAGACGTAAAAACCAAGGAGGACGGTCCAATGAACAGATAAGTTCAACGCTTCCCAAATAATCAAGGAGGATAGTCCGATGAACAAGTAAGTTCATCGCTTCCCGCAAAGCAAGTAATAAAGCATCCGAACCGTGAAGATGACACGAACATACGTGAACCACACGCAATGAACAGCGACGAACGCTTTAACATAGATACCCCCATAAGAGCAGTAAACAAGGTAAGTTCGGATAGCTGAGTAAGAAACGGAATCGGGAAGCAAAAAGCAATTACCTTTTGCAAGCAAAGCACAGGAGTAAAACATTAAGGTGTTCTCATTAGAGAAGTAAGAAGTTTAAGTGTGTTTGTTGGTGCAGGCGAAGCAAAAGGAATTAAAGAAAGAGAGGATAACCAAAAGATGTTAGATATCAAGAGTGAACAGAAATGACCCTTGACTGTGAGTTGTTTAAACAGTCAAGGGTCATTTCTTTTTTGTTTTAGATTGCTGTTATTCCATTATAACATTTTTTCTTAAATCATTGTGAACACAACGATTTTATGGTATATTATACGCAGAAAGAATAAGGAGAAACGCATGAAAGCCATAATTACCGATTTAGACAGAACATTGCTACACACCGATAAAAGCGTATCCGAACACACTATAGCTGTTCTTAAAAAGTGCCACGATCATGGGTTCCTTATTATGGCTGCAAGCGCAAGACCTTTAAGAGATATTCTGAATTATAATGACTTGATCGGCTTTGATGCTATAACCGCCACAAACGGAGCTATCGTTTCGCTACCTCATAACCTATTGAAAATCGGAATCTCCCGTGAAAGCGGAGAAAAGATACTGTCTGCAATTTTTCAATATCCTGACGTGTTTCTTTCCATAGAAACGAGCAAAGGTCTCTATTCAAACAGGGATATTCCAATATGGGAGCCTGTCATTTGGGATAAGTTTCCGGCTTTACCTAAGAATATCATCCTCTATAAAATACTGGCGAGCAGCCAACAAAGACCGTTATATGATGGGGTAGAAACCACGTTGACCGATGATGTGTACCACACCATCGCCAATAACGATCTTATCCAAATTATGAGCAAAGAAGCCACAAAATGGAACGGTGTCAAGCAAATGCTTTCCCATTTTGGGGTTTCTCCGAGTGATGCTGTCTATTTTGGTGATGATAACGACGATATAGAACCTATAAAGAACTGCGGACTTGGCGTAGCTGTATCTAATGCCATACCTTCTGTTCTTGACGTAGCAGATCGAATTGTTGACAGCAATGATATGGACGGCGTTGCAAAGTTTATCGAGGAAAATCTTCTGTAACAGCGAGTTCGGTGCAAATAGGCTCCCCTACGGATATTACTATCCAAAATGCAAAAAACACATATAACATCATGCAGGGGCGATATCCGCCCGTTTGATTTTACAAAAAACGCGGCAGTGGGTTAATTCCCTACTGCCGCGTTATATTTTTATATAGTTCTTATCTCAGCGCCGAGGTTCTTATTAAGCTTTTTCAGCACGCTGTTTGCGACCTGCTCGATCTCGGGGCCTGTGAGGGTCTTTTCGCCCGAGCCGATGACAAGGCGGATCGTAACGGACTTCTTACCCGCAGGGATCTGCTTGCCCTTGTATTCGTCCACAAAGCAAACGTCGCGGAGAAGCTCATTCTTCTTACCCATTACACAGCCGTAGATATCATCCCACTTGACCATAGAATCCACAAGGAAGGAGATATCGTACTCGTTCATCGGGAATTCGGGAATGTGGATGAAGCGGTTGGTTCTGGACTTGAAGGGTACAAGTTCATCCATATCGAGCTCTACAAGCACAGCGGAAAGCACCTTGATGCCGCAGGCGGCTGCCGCCTTTCCGGAAAGAAGCGCAAGATCGCCTATCTTTTTGCCGTTAAGGCAGATATTGAGCCATACGGTCTCGTCTGCCCAATAGGGTTTTTCATTCTTTTCAAAGGTAAAGCTTTCCATGTGAGTATAGCGCGGCATCATACCGATAACGCCCTTTGCGCGGCGGAAGAGCTCGGATACGTTATCGGAGGAGCCAACAAACGCACAGCCGAGATGCTTCTTCTGGCAGGGGAGCTTTTCGCCCTTGTAGTTTTCGGTATAGTCTCTGTCAAGGAATACGGATGCTTCCTCGAAAATATCAAACTCGCCGAAATTGCGCTCGTTCTTTACTATCGCCTTGCAGATATTTGGGAGGAGAGAGCATTTTACGTACTTTTCCGTGGGGGAAGGAGGAGTTGCAAGCGCAAGGACGCCGTCGGTCGTGGGCATAATTGCGTTTACGAACTCATCGCTCATCCAAGGATAGGTGAATATCTCCTGCATATTGCAACGGAAAGCAAGATATTCCTTTATCTTGCGGACAAGATCGACTTCAAGCTGATTTACCGCACCGTCAAAGGAGGTGGTGATGGAGGTAGCCTCGAAGTTCTCGTAGCCGTACATACGGGCGACCTCTTCCATAATATCAGCCTTAATGGAAACGTCACCGGTGGAGCGCCAAGTGGGAACAACGATGTGCATGCCCTTATCGGTAAACG
This sequence comes from Eubacteriales bacterium, assembly GCA_045541735.1. GTDB lineage: Bacteria > Bacillota > Clostridia > Oscillospirales > CAG-272 > RUG12395. The sequence continues at coordinate 3,440 of JAZQJQ010000057.1, read as the reverse complement.
TTACCTCATAACCCATAGTACCGAGCTTTCTTGCAACTATCTCCTGAGGAATACGCTTACCGAGACGTCTGTCAAGCCAATCAAAATCAACGTCTATCTCTTTTCTTTCGAGCTTTACGGGATAAACGTCGTTAAACGCGGTTACCTTCATTTCGGGATAAAGCTCCTTAAAGAGCCTCATCGCAAGCGAGAGTGCCTGATCGCATCTTTCGGGGTCTACCGCCTTCTCGTAACGGGAGGAGGACTCGGTACGGTTATCGTAACGAAGTGCTGTTCTGCGCACGCCGCGTGATTCGAAGTTTGCGACCTCGAGAATAACGCTGTCCGTTTCGGGGAGAACGGAATCCTTTGCGCCGCCCATAACGCCGGCAAGTGCAACTGCACCCTCGGCATCTGCAATAACAAGATCGTCTGTGGAAAGCGCAAGCTCCTTGTCGTTAAGAAGCTGGAGCTTTTCGCCCTCGTTTGCACGTCTTACCTCGATATGGTCGATGATGTGATTGGAATCGAATACGTGGGTAGGCTGGCCCGTTGCAAGCATAACGTAATTGGTAATATCAACGAGTGCGTTTATGGGACGCATACCTACTCTCCAGATGCGGCTCTGCATCTCAAAGGGCGAAGGCTTAACGCCGAGTCCCTCGATCTTGGAGCCAATGTATCTGGGGCAGCGCTCGTTATCGATTATTCTTACGTCAACGGTGTCGGTACATTCGGGAACGTACTTATCGAACTCAACAAGGGGGAGATCGTAAAGAGCGGCAAGCTCTCTTGCTATTCCGTAATGACCCCAAAGATCGGGGCGGTTGGTCATAGACTTATTGTCTATTTCGAGAATGATATCGTCAAGGTCAAGTGCCTTGGCAATAGGCGTACCTGCAGGCACGTCAAAAGCGGTAACGTCCATAATGCCGTGGTCGTCCTCGCAGGGGAAGAGATCGTCAAGACCTACCTCAACAGCGGCACAGATCATGCCGAAGCTTGCAACACCGCGGAGCTTAGCATTCTTTATCTCAACCGGCTCGCCCTCGCCGTGCCAGCGTACCATAGCACCGGGGCAGGCAACAACGACCTTCATACCCACTTCAAGATTGGAGCCGCCGCATACGATATCCTTGATCTCGCCATCGCCGATATCCACCTTGCAAACGCGAAGCTTGTCCGCATTGGGGTGAGGCAGGACCTCCTTGATATCGCCGACGATTATCTTATCAAAGCGCTCCGCGAGGCTTTCGGTACCCTCAACCTCAACGGTAGACATCGTAAGGTCATAGGCAAGGCGGGAAAGATCCATATCCTCGGGAAGCTTAACGTAATCTTTTATCCAGTTCAGTGATAATTTCATGTTTCATATCCTCCTTAACGGAACTGCTTCAGGAAACGGAGGTCTGTGCTGTGGAACAGACGGACGTCGTCAACTCCGTAGCGCATCATAACAAGTCGGTCAAGACCGATATTTACGTAAAATCCTGTATACTCGTCAGGGTCAAGACCTGCGGCACGCAGTACGTTCGGGTGGGGGGTTCCGCCGGGCATTATCTCTATCCAGCCGACGTGCTTGCATACGCTGCAGCCCTTGCCGCCGCATACGAGGCATCCCATATCGATCTCGAATCCCGGCTCAACGAAGGGGAAGAATCCCGCTCTCATTCTTACGGGAACGTCCTGACCGAATACCTTCGACAAGATGCTCTTTATCATCACCTTACCTGCGGTATAGGTGAAGTCCTTATCAACGATAAGTGCCTCGTACTGGAAGAATGCGCGCTCGTGGCGTGCGTCGGTAGTTTCGTTTCTGTAAACTCTGCCGGGGTAAACGAAGCGGTAGGGCGGCTTGTGGGTCTGCATATAGCGCACGCTGTCACCCGTAAGGTGGGGGCGCAGGCAGAGTTTGTCGTTCGCTTCGCCGGAATCGTGTCCCTCAAGCCAGTAAGTATCCATACTCTCTCTTGCAGGGTGGTTCGGGGGGAAGTTCAGATTATCGAATGCATAATATTCGCTGGTGATCTCGGGTCCGCTGAATACTTCAAAGCCCATAGAGCGGAATGCGTCGTTAAGATCGTAGCACATCTGTGTAATGGGATGCAGACCGCCTATCTTAGGCTCGATGCCGGGGATGGTGCAGTCAAAATCCGCAGGGATCTCGGAAGCCTTCAGCTTCAGCGCCTCGCGCCTTCCCTCTATCTGCTCGGAGAGCAGATTTTTTACGTTGTTGACGGCCTTTCCCATTTCGGGACGGAGGGCAACGTCAAGCTTGGGTATCTCCTTTAAAAGCTCGGTAATGCTTCCCTGCTTTCCAAGAAGAGAACCCTTGACCTCTTGCAGCTCAGCTTCGGACTGTGCGGCTTCTATCTTCGCCGTGCCGTCACGGAGCAACGCTTCCAGTTTTTCTTTCATCGCTTTTCCTCATTTATGATAAATTATTTTAAAAAACAAAAAAACTGCGTTCTTCCCTAAGGAAAAACGCAGAGACGGCTTGCGCCGTGATACCACTCTGCTTCGCCCCGCCTCACGTAAGGAGCCTCACGAAGTGCAGCCACACCTCCGCAATATAACGGTTGCAACCGGCAAGACCTACCGACCGATATCATCGGTTTTCAATCCGCAGCTCGCAGGAGGAATTCACAGAACCGGGATAATTGCCTTGCACCGTCCGGCAACTCTCTGATACCCCAAAATTCGGCTACTGGTTCCCACTCAAACGCCTTTTGACCTACGTAGTATAACATAAGGATAAAGGATTGTCAAGCATTTTATAAATTGTCTTCATCCGGCTGCACAATGTAGTTATCTCGTATTTTTTATATCAACGGTTCTCCGCTATGACTGCGTATTAGAAGAACTGAAAAAAGCAAGATACCATGCGGAAGAAATGACAAAAATAAATCATCAAAAGACAATAAAGTTCACAGCTCCGCTATTTTCACTTATTGAAGAAGAGCATCCCGTTACAGATTCCGATATAACCGATATTGATGATTTCATTCGGTGTTTGAATAATAACCGTTGCTTTGATCCTATCAGGGAAACAGAGGATTTTAAAGCTTTGATGACATTATAACCCAACTTCTGCTCGCGCGTGTTTTTGCTTTTGTGTCCACAAAAGCAGTGCTTGTCAGGAAAATTGACAAGGCATAGATGAACATAAAAAAGGCTCCCTTGTGTAAAGGGAGTCTTTTTTACCTCCCGGAAGGTAATTGCATAGGCTTTTGATATGAAAATGTCAAAAGTGACTTTGCGTTGATTTTATCATAGTAAGGTCCGGGGGATTTATGTTTCGTCAATTATTTCGGTTTTTAAATCAAATTCGGGGAAGCAAAGCAAAAAGTAGTCACATTCGTCGCAACAACATTCAAAGCCTTGCTTACCGTTGCCGAGGCAGACGTCGCGCTTGCCGGGTGTAAAGTCGGATCGTAGCCATGTCGTTCTGTGAGCCAAGG
>JAZQJQ010000056.1:0-3254 GCA_045541735.1 Eubacteriales bacterium | reverse complement strand
GTATCTCCCGCTTAACGGAAACTGGGATTTTTCTGTAACCGACGACGGAAAAACGCCCGATTATGCTGAAAAGATACTAAGTCGGATCGTAGCCATGTCGTTCTGTGAGCCAAGGAGTTGTCAGTGAGTCTTGTCTTCCTAAGACCGCTTGGCCTCCGACTTGTATCTCCCGCTTAACGGAAACTGGGATTTTTCTGTAACCGACGACGGAAAAACGCCCGATTATGCTGAAAAGATACTTGTTCCGTTCCCACCCGAATCGGTGCTATCCGGTATCGGCAGGGTGTTTAAGGACGGAATATTTTACCACTACCGCCGCAGCTTTGCTTTGCCCGAAGGTTTTAACAGAGGACGTGTTTTTATCAATTTCGGTGCGGTGGACAGAGAATGCGAGGTGTTTATAAACGGTATTTCCGTTGGCTCACATACCGGCGGGTATATTCCGTTTTCTTTCGATATAACCGATGTGCTTGCCGAACAGAACGTCATCGAGGTAAAGGCATACGATAAGCTCGGCGATCATCTTATGCCTTACGGCAAGCAGAAGATAAAGCGCGGCGGAATGTGGTATACGCCTGTCAGCGGAATATGGCAGTCCGTATGGCTTGAAAGTGTGCCGGATAGACACGTGATGTCCGTTAATTGCGACGTAGATCTCTGCGGTGCCGATATAAATGTCTATACATCTTTCGGAGCGGCTAAGGTAATTCTGCACACGGAAAACGGAGATATTACAAAAATCACCGATGATATGGGAAGAGTGCGCTTTGATATTGAAGATCCCCGCCATTGGACACCCGAGGAGCCTTATCTATACAGATTCACCGTAATATGCGGAGATGATGAGATACGTTCGTATTTCGGTCTGCGCACCGTGGAGATAGCAGAAGTTAAGGGCAAAAAGCGTATGCTTTTAAACGGGAAGCCGTATTTTTATAACGGACTGCTCGACCAAGGCTATTGGAGCGACGGACTGTTTTTGCCGGCAACCGAGGATGGTTATTCCCGCGATATAGAGTGCGCAAGATCGCTTGGCTTCAATATGCTCCGCAAGCATATAAAAATAGAGCCTCAGCGCTTTTATTACGATTGCGACAGGCTCGGCATCGCCGTTTTTCAGGATATGGTGAATAACGGCAGGTATTCTTTCTTTTTTGATACCGCGCTTCCCACGGTGTTGACAAAGCGCAGTATAAACCCCTTTGCGCACAGAAATAAAAAACAGCGCGCTGAATTTTTGCGCGCTATGGAAGAAACGGTGGCATTGCTAAAAAACCATCCCTCTATCGTGCTTTGGACAGTCTTCAATGAGGGCTGGGGACAGTTCGATGCGTATGCCGTTACTAAAAAACTAAAAGCGCTTGATCCTTCTCGGCATATAGATTCTGCCTCAGGCTGGTACTTATGTAAAGAAAACGAATTCGATAGCCGCCACGTTTACTTTAAGTCCTTTAAGACGGGCAGGGTAAATAAACCTCTCTATCTTTCCGAGTTCGGCGGTTATTCCTATAAGCCGGAGGGGCACGTGTTCAATACAGAAAACACCTACGGCTACCGAATGTTTGATGATGCCGGTGAGTATGCGGATGCGGTAGAAAAACTGTTTGAGGACGAAATAGTTCCCGCAGTTAAGGATGGTCTCTGTGCAACCGTGTATACCCAGCTTTCCGACGTCGAGGATGAAACAAACGGCGTTGTCACATACGACCGCAAGGTAGTAAAGCTCCGCACGGACAGAATGCGTGAGATATCTGAAAAAATTAAGAAGGAATTATAAAAACTGTAGGTGATTGCGGCGTAAACTCTATGGGATGCTTTCCGTTTCCCGACAATAATTGCGAATTTGAAATCAAAAGGGTGGTAAAAAAACTCAGTTTTTTTTACCACCCTTTTTTGCTGAGGTAGACTTATTTAATGGTTTTAGGATTGTCGGTACGGTCTAACAAATAATCAATGCTGACTTCATAAAAATCGGATAACTTAATTAATACTTCTGCAGTCAACGATATTACACCTGTTTCGTATTGAGAGTACGTATTCTGAGAAACATTTAGTATCTTTGCGATATCCTTCTGCTTGAGGTCCTTATCTTCGCGAACGGCCCTCAAATTCTTAAATTGCATACTATCACCTCGCATTTATTATGATATATCTGTAATACAGATATAATATTATTCAAACTGTATCTGTTTTACAGATGCAAATTTGATAATTTCATTGGAGGTAGAAAATGGCAAGTTATGTCGAAAAAAATTTGAATATGAAGGAAACCGTACTAAAAAAGGCGGGACTGCACCCTGTTTTTCTTGTATGTTCTTGGATATGGGGCGTTCTTGGTTGTTGGCTTTTGTTTATACCAACTATTAAGGCAATTAAAAATACGGTAAATTTTTGCACTACTGAGCTTGCATTCACCGAGAAAAGACTTATAGGAAAAGTTGGTTTTATCAATACAAAAGCACTTGATGCACCCCTTAATAAGCTTGAGTCTGTTTCTGTAAGTTCGGGATTGTGGGGAAAGGTGTTTAGATACGGAACTCTTATGATTGTTTCCGGAGATAGTAGATTTGTATTTGTGGGAGTAAAGGATGCTGAGGACTTTAAAAAAGCCCTTATGAAGCAGATAGACGAATATGAAAATCAAAAGCTCAAGCAGCAGGCAATTGAGATGGCGGCATCAATGAGCGTTATCAATCAACAGAGTTAATAAAAGAATCGCCGGGAGTGTAACACTCTCGGCGAACGTTTTTATTTCGTAAACAGCAAAATCGCAAGAGGTACAAGCAGTGAGAAGTCCGGCTTGCCGTCGTCTCTCATAAACAGTAAAAAAACTATAACGGCGCCGATGAGTATAATATCCGAGAGCTCGTTTCCGAAAAAACCGCAGTCCTTTTTTACGGGGCAGGGAAGTTCGGATTTTTTGCATTCGCACTCGGCTTTATCGGTGTTCTCCTCCGCTTGGCGCTCTGCCGCCCAGCCGCAGTAGTTCTCGGGCAGACGGCTTAGTTGAGGTTCAAATCTTTTTCTGTACATACTACTCCTACTTTAGCAGCGAGAAAAGCTCGATCAGACTTGTGAGCCGTATTATGTGGTCTACGGCTTCCGCCCGTTCGTGCGACAGATATGGCTTTAGGGCAAGCAGAAGGGCGTTTCTTTTGGCTTGCTCGCCGGTATTAAAGGTGGCGGCCGGTAATGCCGCAGGCACAGCGGATGGCTGTGTGCCAGCATTTTGCAGCATTGGGGCAATGGCTGAG
>JAZQJQ010000055.1:0-16139 GCA_045541735.1 Eubacteriales bacterium | reverse complement strand
TATTTCGGTATGTGTTTTAAAGGACTACAAAGCCGAAAAACTGCGCCGCGCGAACCCGCAAAAGGAATTTCTTAATCGTGTGGGACTATCGGTCGGTAAAAAGGTCGGAAACGCCGTCGCCCGCAACCGCGTTAAGCGTATGCTTCGCGAGGGGTATCGGCAAATTGACAAGGAATACGGCGTGCGCCGCGGCTATCTCGTTGTTATAGCTCCGCGCGAGGCGTGTGCTGCCGTCAAGACCGAGGATGTAAAACGTGACCTGCGTTACGCTCTCGGCAAACTCGGTATGCTCAAATGAAGTATTTGTGCATAGCGCTTATCAGGTTCTACCGTAAATTCATTTCTCCGATAAAGCCTCCGTGCTGCAGGTTCACACCTACGTGCTCCGAATATGCGCTCGAGGCGTTTGAGACACACGGATTCTTCTACGGCTTATATCTTGCCGTGGGGCGCGTTTTGCGCTGTAATCCGTTTTGCCGGGCAGGGTACGATCCCGTGCCTCCGAAAAGAGAGAAAAAGAAGTAAAAACGGCAGAAGAATTTGAAAGGAACCCCAAAAAGGGTACGATATGGGACAGTTATTTAACATTATCAACATTCCCTTTGGCGCGATGATCCGTTGGTTCAACCAGATCACGGGTAATTATCTGATCGCGCTGTTGCTTTTTGCCATCGTTGTTAAGCTCGTTCTTTCGCCGCTTGCGATAAAACAGCAGAAGAACCAGATCAAACAGGCAAAGCTCCGTCCGCTCGAAATGGCGATACGCCGCCGCTATGCGGGCAGAAACGACAAGGTGACTCAGCAGAAGGTACAGCAGGAGGTCCTCGATCTTTATCAGAAGGAAGGCTATTCGCCTATGTCCGGATGTCTTCCCCTGCTTATCCAGTTTCCCATCATTATTTCGCTTTATCAGATAATCCGCAAGCCTCTTACCTACATCTGCAGTATCTCTGCGGACGGCGTGAACACAATTATAGGTAAGCTTCAGTCCTTCGGGCTTTTCGAGGGGCAGAAGATAGAGCAGCTTGCTGAGGATCAGATAGGTCTCGTAAACGCCGTTAAGGGTCTCACCGATACACAGTTTGCGGAGATCTCCATGATAGAGAACGTCGATAAGATATTTGATCTCAACTTCAACGTCTTCGGCGTGCTCGATCTTTCTCAGAATCCTTCCTTCAGCGTTATAAACTGGCTTTGGTTGATCCCGGTCGTTACGTTTATCACTTCCTTTGTAGGAATGAAGATAAGCCGTAAGTTCCAACCCCAGCCCATAGGACAGACAGAGGATGCCGCAAACTCTATGAAGATCATGGATTTCACCATGCCTCTTATGAGCGTTGCATTCACCTTTATGTTCTCCGGTGCTATCGGTGTTTACTGGATCTATCAGAACGTGCTCAACGTGATCCAGACAGTTATCGTTGCAAAGCTGATGCCCATCCCCGCCTGCACGGAGGATGATGTGCGCGCAGCTGAAAAGCAGCTCGCAGGTAAGGGCGGCAAGAGCGCAAAGCGAGAGCTTGATCCCAACAGACCCAGACCCCGCAGCCTGCACCACATCGACGATGATGATGACGACATTCCCGCAAGCGCTCCCAAAGCAGAGGCAGAACCGGAGGAGGAGAGTGCTCCTTCCCCCGATGCTCCCAAGCTGAAGGACGACGAGCAGGGCAAATACAGAAACAAGTAATCGAAAGGTGCGCAAAAGCGCATGATGACACAAATGAAGATTGATATTACCGCTACGGGAAAGACCGTAGACGAGGCTCTTGAAAACGCAAAGAAGGAGCTCGGTATCGACGTTATCGATGACGGACTTAAATATGAGATAATCGACCTTCCTAAGAAGACCGGTTTTCTCGGACTCAAGAGCGTTCCTGCAAAAGTAAGGCTCTATTCCGCAGAGGAGGACATCCTCTCCGACGTATTCAAGGCTGAGGAAAAGAAGCCTGCACCCGAAAAGAAGCCTCAGGAGAAAAAGCCTCAGGATAAGAAGCCTGCACAGCACGGCAAGGAGCACATCCGCACCGCTCCCGCAAAGGAAGCGTTTGCAAAGCCTGCCGAAAAGACCGCAGAGGAAAAGACCGAAGCCAAGGCCGAGGTAAAGCCTGCTGAAAAGCAGGAGAAAAAGCCCCAGGAAAAGAAGCAGAACAAGAACCGTTCCGCAAAGAAGCGTCCTGCCGCAGAGGCAAAGCCTATGCCTGTGCTTGAGAGCACCGCAGATGAGCTTCAGAACGATGCGGCACTCGTGTTTGTGCGCAAGCTTATCACCGACCTTGAGATAAACGCAAGAGCCGAGATGTACATCGATGAGGAGAATATGCGCCGCGTGCTTATTTACGGCGAAGAGGCGTGCTCCCTTATCGGTCACCACGGAGAAACGCTTGATGCGTTCCAGTATCTTGCAAATCTCGCTGTTATCCGCCATCGCAAGGAAGCGGCAAAGGATGGCGAGAACGAAAGCAAGGCGCGTGTTACCATTGATATAGAGAACTACCGCGCAAAGAGAGAGGCGACTCTCCGTGCGCTTGCACGCAGAATGGCGGCAAAGGCTCTCAAGTACCGCCGCAGCGTTATGCTCGAGCCTATGAATCCCTACGAGCGCCGTATCATCCATTCCGAGATACAGAACATCGAGGGTGTTGCTACAAATTCCGTAGGCGCGGAAAACAATCGTAAGATAGTTATTTATCTTACCGACACCGCAAACAAAAATTCCGCAGAGGAATAAGAGATTATGTACCGTAACGATACGATAGCGGCAATATCCACGCCCCGCGGTAAGGGCGGCGTGGCTCTTATAAGGATATCGGGAGCAGATGCCCTCGCTATCGCTTCCCGCTGTTTCTATGCAAAAAACGGTACCGATATCGCCGTAATGCCGCCCAGACGGGCGGTTTACGGCGATATTTTGTGCCGCGGCGGCTACCGCGACAGCGGACTTGCCGTCTATTATAGGGCGCCCGCATCCTTTACGGGCGAAGATACTGTTGAAATTATGTGCCACGGCGGCTCTCTTATTACCCGCCGTGTGCTTGAAAGCGTGCTTGGTGCAGGCGCAAGGCTTGCGGAGGCGGGCGAGTTCTCCCGCCGTGCGCTTATAAACGGAAAGCTGAGTCTTACGGAAGCGGAGGCGCTTTCCGATCTGCTTTCTGCCTCCACGGATGCACAGCTCCGCATTGCATCCGGCAACACACGCGGTAAGCTTGATAAGGAGCTGAACGATATATATAACAGACTCTCCGATACACTCTCGTCTCTTTATGCAAAGATAGATTTCCCCGATGAGGATCTTGCGGATATGGATGCGGAGGGACTGATTGCCGCCGCTGAGGACGTTCTGTCGCGTGTGGACAGGCTGATTTGCGGCTACGAGGGTACTGCATCGGTAAGAGAGGGCGTTCCTGCCGTCATCTGCGGCCTCCCTAATACGGGGAAAAGCTCGCTTTACAATGCGCTTGCGGGCGAGGAGCTTGCGATCGTAACGGACGAAGCGGGCACAACGCGCGACGTGCTCTCCTCAGAGCTTTCGGTGGGCAACGTGCTTCTTCGCCTTTCCGATACTGCAGGAGTAAGAGAAACGGACGGCAAAGTGGAAAGCATAGGCGTTAAGCGCGCGCTTGAAGCAATGGAGCGCTCCGCACTGGTCCTTTGCGTATTCGATGGATCGCGTCCGCTCGCAGACGGCGACAAAGAGCTTGCAAGGCGTGCCGCCGCTTGCGCCGGAAAGACCGTTTGCGTGCTCAACAAATGCGATATGCCGAATGTGTCGGATGTCGGCTTCCTTCGCGATACCTTTGGCGAGGTAAGTGAGATATCCGCAAAGAACGGCGATGGCATAGATGCGCTCAAAACACGCATAGAAAGACTGTTCCTTTCCGACGAGATAGATCTGGACGGCGACGTGCTCCTTTCGGGCGAGAGGCAGTACGGCGCGGCAAAGAATGCAAAGATATATCTCGATAACGCACTTTCGGCTCTTCGTGCCGGTATGCCGCCCGATTGTGCGGCAAGCGATATGGAATGTGCGCTCGGCGCGCTTGGAGAACTTGACGGAAGAGCCGTAAATGAGGAGATAGTAACAAAGATATTTGCGAATTTCTGTGTAGGCAAATAGCTTACCTTCAAAATTCTTCCGCATACTTCAGAACGTGCGACAGGCACGACCTCAGCGTATGTAAATACGCTATCGCCCGTGCCTATCTTCGTTCTTCGTCTGCGAAAGAATTTTACGGCGGCAGGAATTACAGTAATGCAACAATTCACGAGAATCGTAGGGGACGGTTCCCAAGACGTCCCGCAAACGATAATGTTATCCGACGGGAGGGGAGACCCCTCCCCTGCAAAAACAAAAACCGCGTAGGGGCGGATATTATCCGCCCGCCGAATAGGGTAAAAATATGGAAGACAAAAGATTTAAAAAGAACGATTCGGGATTTATATGTGCAAACTGCGGAAACGAGGTTCCGCCGCTTGGCTACAGCTCGCGCAATCACTGCCCCAAATGTCTTTGTTCCCTGCATCTTGACGTTATGCCGGGGGATAGGGCGGCGGATTGCGGCGGTATTATGCGCCCGGTACGCAGTGAACCGGATCCGAAAAAGGGTTTTATTATAATCCACAGATGTGAAAAATGCGGTGCCGAGCGCCGCAACAAGGCGGCAAAGGATGATGATATGAAAAAGCTTATCAGGCTTACGGCGGGGCAGCAATGATGCATTTTGTTAAGAAGGCTGTTGCCGTTATCGGTATATTTGCGCTTGTCTTTTCGTCTGTTGCGGTAAATGCGCTTGCTCCGTTTTATACCGGAACACCGTCAAAACCCTCCGAGGCATTTGCGGACAGTAAGTATTACGACCAGCTTGTAGGTGTTGAGCTTACGGGCGACATGGCGTACGATATCATAAAGGTCGCTCTTTCGCAGGTCGGTTACCGCGAGGGCAATTCCTATGACGAGCTTCACGGCGAAAACAAATACGGATACGCGGACTATAACGAATACGGCTACTGGTGGGACGGTGTTGCAAACCGTTCGTGGTGCGCGGCGTTTATTACATACTGCGCGCGTCAGGCTCAGATACCCAACACAGTGCTCAAGGGAACGCTTGCCGCAAATGCCGCCGCATTCAATCTCGCCATGACCCCTAAAGCGAGTGCCGACCCGCGTGTGGGCGATCTTATATTCTTTGACTGGGATCTTGACGGCTCGTCGGATCACGTTGGACTTGTTGCCAAGGTCAATGCGGATACCGTGCTCGTTGTACACGGCAACTATGCCGAATACGCTACGGTGACCCGTTTTTCGCGTACGCAGGTCGACGTGCTCGGCTATGCCCGGCCTGCATATACAAGTGCATATTGGGCGGGTGAACCCATTTCGCTGATGCTTTCGCAAAACTGCAGATATCTTTATCAGGACGGAAGGTATTTCCGTCAGCTTCTTGACGTTTCCCTAAGCGGAAACGGTGCTTTGGATATAGCGGCGATCGCTGAGTCGCAGATAGGTTACTGCGCTGCCGAGGATGAATACGGCTCAAACGGGGAGGGAGAAGCGGATCCGAACAACACCTTTACCGAGTATGGCCGCTGGTACGGCACGCTTCCTTATGCGGGCGATTGGGGTACTGCATTCGTTCTCTGGTGCGCCCGTCAGGCAGGTGTGGGCAGCGGCGTTATCTACGGAAGCGCTGTCCCCAATCCCGCAAATCTCAAGCTTGATATTGTGTTCCGCGATAATGCCGATGCGGCAGGAATGCCCAAAATAGGCGATATTGCGTTCTTCAGCTGGGATTTTACGGAATTTGACTGGGATAACTGTGCTATCGTTACTTCTGCCGACGCTGAGAGCGTTACCGTGGTGATAGGATGCATCGAAAGCGGCGCGGTAGAGGAACAGACCTACTCCCTTGATGACAGCCAGCTCGTCGGATTTGCATCCCCCGTTTACGGACAGACGGCGCCGAATATAGTGTATTTTGATGCTAACGGCGGCGAATGCGATACCGATTCCCGTTATGAATACGAGGGCGTACCTTACGGTGCCTTGCCCGAGGCAAGCCGCGAGGGCTACGTTTTTGACGGCTGGTATCTCGGCAGCGAACCGATAACTTCCGCTACGGTATTTAAAGGCGGAAATATCACACTTACCGCAAAATGGGAGCTTCCAAAGTTCACCGTAAGCTTCGAAACACTCGGAGAAGCTGAAACGCCAGACCCGATGACCGTTACAAAGGGATATACGGTGGGAGAGCTGCCCGAGCTTACAAAGCCGGGTTACAGCTTTGAAGGCTGGTTTACCGAGCCCGGTGGCGGAGAAAGCTTTGATGCCGACACTCCGATAAACGAGGATATTACTCTGTACGCACGCTTTTCGGTGCTTTGCGGAAATATAAACGGCGATAAATATATAAACTCAACAGATGCCATTACCCTTATACGTTATATTGCGGGTTGGAGCGGATACGAAGAGCTTGTCCGCATAGAAGCCGCAGACATAAACGGCGACGGTGTTCCCGCCACCGTAAGCGACCTTACCGCGCTTATGCGCCACCTCGCAGGCTGGAGCGGATATGAAACTATGCCGCTTGAAAATTGAGTGAAATAAAAAGAGAGATTTCCGTTCTCTCTGCATCCTTAGCGGAGAAATGGCAGACACAAAATTTCGGCAGAGAACTTGTTTTCCCTCCCGATTTGTGATATAATGGGATTAGCGAAAAAGCCTTCCTCCGGGAGGAAGGTGGCACGCGGAGCGTGACGGAAGGAGCACGCGTGACTTGGGAGTTTTGATAATCTTCATTGTAACGCACTCTCCCTCAGTCACCTTCGGTGACAGCTCCCTCCCGGAGGGAGCCTCAAGACGCGATCTACTTCAGGGGTATGGGCCTTGCCCTGTGCCTTTGTAATACAAAGGCGAAACTGGCGATAAAACAGAACGATAAATAAGAAATTGAGAAACGGAGGGAATGTTATGATTTTTGAATTTGGAAATTTTCGACTTGATATAGATGTTGAATCCACAAAAGCATTTTATAGTAAACACGAAAAGACCGTTATTGAAGATTGTGGCTGTGTTAATTGTCGAAATTATTATGAAGCAATATCCAAAGTTTCAGATAAAGTAAAAAACTTTTTCAATTCACTCGGAATAGACCCGCAAAAATCTCCCGAAGCAACATGGTGGGTCACAAATGAAGATGGTGTCGCATATTATTCTATTATTTTTCATGTTGTTGGCACAATTATTAAGTCGGTTGATATATACAAGCCTGTTGGAGACAGCGGATATCAGTTAATTAACGAGAATTTCTATGAGATAGATAAGGGTTTTGAGGTTGGGTTTACTACAAAAGCTGTTCTTGTTGAAAAGGATTTTCCCAGGCCTTGTATACAGCTTGAAATAGAAGCTTACTTACCGTGGGTGATTAATTGACAAATTCCAATTTATCGAACAAAATAACCGAACCCCGACAGATGTGTCTGTCGGGGTTATTTGTTTGTTTACAGCGGAGCAATTATTAAACAACCGTACATAATTCTCCGTTAATTTTGCATATCCTTGGGGAAATCTCGCTTTTTTAATGCTGTTTAAACATTTTGACTTGTAAGCACTTTTTCTTTTAAACCGTAGGTGCGCTTCATTTCCAAAACAAAAGGCACTTCTTACGAAGTGCCCTTTATTTTGGGGCTGCTAACCCGAATTGAACCGGTGGCCTCCTCCTTACCAAGGGCGCGGTCTACCATCTGAGCCATAGCAGCATTCCCAAAGCAAGGGTTATTATAACAGATTGCTTTGGGTTTGTCAATACTTTTTTGAAATTATTTTGACGGGTGCTCCGCAAAGCCTTCGCGGAACTCTATATTGCACCAAGCGATAGTTCCGTTTTTCACGGTAAGCTGAGGAACAAGATAATAGGAAGCGCTCAAGATATGACCCTTGCCGTCCTTAAATGTTCCGCAATCGCGCTTTGCTTTGAATACCGCGATATCGGCAGTCCTGCCTTCCGCAAGCCTTCCGCCCGAAAATCCGAGCGTGTCTGCCGCCTTTGACGTTGCGGTGCGAAGCACGTCCGCTTCGTCCATTCCCAAAGAAACAAGCTTTGACAGGGTTACGGGCAGGGCAAACACTCCGGGGTGGAACACTCCTTTGTCGGTTATATCGCTTCCGATAAGGTCGGGTGTAAAACCGTTTGCAAGCGCGGTGGAGAATACCTCAAAATCAAGGTGGAAGCAAGCATCGCCTACGTCGAATATTACGCCGCGCTCGCGTGCGCTGAGAATGCGGGGATCTATCTTATCTCCGTCAAGTATAGTATTGCCTCTGCCTTGATAGGTGTGTGTAAAAATATCTCCCCCGCTCATCATCTCTGCAAGCTCTCCTGCGGGGAAGTCGGGGTTGGAAACGTGTGTGCAAAGCGGTACTCCGATGCCGTGCGCAAGCTCAAGCGCCGCTTTAAGCGGCTCCTTGCCGTAGTGAAGCGAGCATTCCTTTCCCATACGTATTTTAAGACCGCACAGCTTGTCGGGATATTTATCGAACATACGCTCGATCTTTACTTTGTCGAACTTCGCGGGGTCTATATCCTCGGGGTAGGAGCGCAGACTGTTAAGTCCCGATGAGCACACGTTCATGAAAAGACGCGTTTCAACGGGGGATGTGTACATTGCGCTTGCAACGGAATCCACCGTGTTACAGCCGACACTGCCGGCATCCAGTACCGCGGTAACGCCGAATGGAAGACAGGCGAGATACGGATCAACACCGATGCCTGCAAATGGGGCAAAATGTGCGTGTGCATCGATAAGTCCGGGCGTAACCGTAAGACCCGTACAGTCGCGTACAAAATCCGCCTTGCAGTCGGCAACAGCTCCTATTTTTGATATCTTGCCTCTTTCTATCGCGATATCGGTCGGCTCAGCGTAAAATTTTTCACCGTCGAAAAGACGGCAGTTTTTTAAGACAACGTCGTACATAGTTACCTCACGGTGCTTGCATAATTTTAAAAAAGATGATAAAATAATATCAGTAATATATAAAGGAGAGAAATATGGCACACGATCTTTCCGCATACCGTTGGCACAGAAACGGTATCACCCTCCGTCCGCAAAGGGAAGAGGATTGGATGCATTTCTACGATAATTATTTTGACAGTGAGCGGCGCTTCAATTTTTATTCCGAGGCAGAGGGGCCAGAATGCGAGGACTCGGCTAAGGAGAGATATGCCGCCTTTCTTTCAAAATCAAAGGCTAAGGGCAATATGTGCCTTGCTGCAGAGGACGTAGAAGGCAGCGTAATAGGCTCGCTTGATCTCTACGCGGTCGATAAGCGCCACGGCACTTTTCAGATAGCCGTTGCGGTTTGCGGCGGGCACACCGGCAGGGGCTATGCCAAAACTATGATGGCTATACTACTGGATTACTGCTTTAACGAATTAAGATTAAATAAGCTCAATGTGCGCATAATGGAAGGAAACGAGGCATCAAAGCGCCTGCACCTTTCCCTCGGCTGTAAGGAGGAGGGAGTGCACAGACAGATGTATTTCCATAACGGAAGATATATTGACGAGTATTTCTACGGTCTTACAAGGGAAGATTGGGAAAAAAGAAGTAATGAATAATTGAGGTTGAAAACCGCCAAAGCGGTTTTCTTCATCTATTATTCATTATCTGACGGCGGTTAAAGCCCGCCGTCACTTTTTTCCCGTAGAGCCGAATCCGCCTGCGGCGCGCACGGTATCGGAAAGCTCGTCTGATTCCGAAAAAGCGAACTGGGGCGCCGCGGCGATAGCTATCTGGGCAATCCTCTCGCCGCATTCAACTGTGCGGTCCTCTGAGGAATGGTTATGTAAAGCAACCATTATCTCTCCTCTGTAATCGGCATCGATAACGCCTACCTTGTTTGCCGGGGCGAGTCCCTTTTTTGATGCAAGACCGCTTCTTGCGTATATAAATCCGGCATAACCTGTGGGTATCTCCATTGCAATGCCAGTGTGAATAAGCACTGTCGCGCCCGCCTTTACGGTAACGTTCGCTTCCTCGGCACAAAATAGGTCCGCGGCGGCGGCGTATTCACTGGAATAAACGGGCAGCTTTGCAAGCGGGGAGAGCTTTTTGACCTTTATCTGTTCCATTTTAAACTCCTGACATAGCCTTGCCGGTCATCCTCGGGTTTTTTTCGCAGATCCTTCATTTCGCTTCGCTGCAGTTAAGAATAACAGCGGAAAAAAGCGAAGGATCTCGGCAATCGTGGCGGCAGGCACAAGCTGTTTGCTATATTTTATCACGCATCGGCAAAAAAGTAAAGCAGAAGAAACAAACAACGCCTCCAAAACACAGATAAATTGAAAAAAACAGCATAAATTATTCGATAAAATCAAAAAAACCTTGACAAGGGGAATTTTTGTGTGTATAATAGCTTGTGCTGTTCTTGAATGGTCTATTACTGTGCAATTTTGGAGGGCAATTATGATAATCGATCTTACTGCTCTCTTAACGGGAGAGGCTTCCACCATCGATATTGAGTTCGATTTTGTTCCCGATATGGGCGACGAACCTCCGATGGCGCTTGCGGATGTCGTATTTCCGAGCGGAGCACATGCAAAAGGCAGAGCAGTGGATAACGCCGGCTATATCCGCCTGGAGCTTGACGTAACGGCTCCCTGGAGCGGTGAATGTGCACGTTGCCTCGATAAGGTTGACGGAGTGCTGGAGTTTTTCTTTGAAAGGACCGTTGCCGCAAAGGGTACGCTTGAAAATGAGGAAGAGGTCGCTGACTATTCCTCCGAGTATCTGATAGCGGAAAACGGCAAGATAGCTCCCGTGAAGGAGCTTTCCGACAGCATCGCTTATGAGTTCCCCTCTAAGGTGCTGTGCGATCCCGAGTGTCCCGGAATGTGTACGCGCTGCGGCAAGTCCCTCAAGGGCGGCGATTGCGGCTGTGTCAAAAAGGAGCACGACCCCCGTTGGGATGTGCTTAAAACTATGAAGTTCCCCGACTAAGCGCGGATCGGTTAATTACGTATTAAAAATATTAGATAGCGGTTTTCCGCAGACCAGGAGGTGTAACCATGGCAGTACCGAAGGCAAAAACATCTAAAGCCCGCAGAGATAAGAGACGTTCCAACGTTTGGAAGCTGGAAGCTCCCGGACTTGTAAAGTGCGCACATTGCGGCGAGTATACTCGTCCTCATCGTGTTTGCGACGCGTGCGGCTACTATGACGGTGTAGAGATCGTCAAAAAGGCTGACGAGACCAAGTAATTTATTAAAAGAAAAACTCACGAAAGTGAGTTTTTCTTGTTTTTCCTTGAAAATTCTTCCGCATACTTCGTTGCACGATTAAAAGCAGCTCGACGTATGAAAATACGCCTTCGCCTTGCTTTTAATCATGCGCCTCGTCCGCGAAACAATTTTGCTGCGGCAGGTATTATAATATCGTAATGCCTGTAGGGGAAGCGTTTCGCCTCCCGCAATTGACGATAAGGAAACGGTGGGCGGATATTATCCGCCCCTGTCAATAAAAAATGCCCCGTCGGGGCATTTTTTATTGACACTATTTTCGTGCGGTGGTATACTGTTAATAATTAAAGCTCGGTGCTTTCGTCTTTGTCTGCAAATGCGGACTCGGCTTCCTCGTTTGCCATGACTTCTGCGAGTGCAAGCTCACGGTTATAAGCCTCGATCACCTGCTCCTCCATTCTTACGCGGAAGTCGGAATTGATGGGGTGAACGATGTCGCGGTATGTTCCGTCAGGGTTCTTACGGCTGGGCATAACGATGAATATCTTGTCCCTTGCGCTGATCACCTTAACGTCGTGAAGTGCCAGCTGTCCGTCAAAGGTAACGGATACGATAGCCTTCATAGGGCCTTCGTCAAAAAGTTTTCTTACTTTGATATCGGTGATTTCCATAACTGTTCTCCTTGATCTGTCGATTCTATTCTTTCGGTTTTAATATTATATATCGCTTTTATGATGGCTATGCGAACAAATTTTTACAAAATTGTTAACAAAACTGAGATTGAGGTTGATTATGTCCTTAAATAACACAAGATTCGGTGCAAAAAGAATATCCGAGATGCTCGAAAAAAGCAAGAGCATATTTTTTTGCGGCATCGGCGGAATACATATGTCCAGTCTTGCGCACATCGCCGCGCTGATGGGATGTACCGTAAGCGGCTCCGACAGACGGAAGACTCCGCTTACCGAGCGGCTTGAAAAAGAAGGTGTCAGAATATATTATTCCCATAATGCGGAAAATATTCAGGGTGCGGAGATTTTTGTGTATACTGTTGCGATCTCCCCCGATAACCCCGAGTATCTTGCGGCTGTAGAGAAGGGGATACCCACCGTTTCCCGTGCCGACTTTCTCGGTTACGTTATGTCTGCTTATACTAACCGTGTGGGGATCAGCGGTTCGCACGGTAAAAGCACCTGCGTTTCGATGGCTGCGCATATTTTCGCAGAAACGGGAATGGATCCCACGGTTGTATCCGGTGCGGAGTATGAGGGTATGGGCGGAGCTTACCGCATAGGCGCAGAGCGCGATTTTATCTTCGAATCCTGCGAATATATGGATAATTTCCTTTCCTTCTGCCCTAATCTTGCGGTGATACTTAATATAGAGTTTGACCACGGCGATTATTTCGCGGATATCGATGCGGTACGTGCCTCGTTTGCGTCCTATGCCCGTCTTTCTCTCCAAAACGGCGGAAAAGTACTTTCGAACGGAGACGACGAAAGCACAGAGACCGCGCTTGAAGGCATAGAGCATCTTACATTCGGCATCGGTAAACATAACGGCTACAGAGCCGAAGATATAAGCATCGAGAACGGCAAGGCGAGATTTACTGCAGTATGCCCCGACGGTGAGCGCTTTGAGATATCCCTGCCCGTTGCGGGAGAGCACAATGTTTATAACGCGCTTGCTTCCTTTGCCTCCCTTGATATCTGCGGAGGCAGCAGGAAAAAGGCGGCTGCGGCATTTTCGAGCTTTAAGGGAGCTAAGCGCCGTATGGAGTTCAAAAAAACGGTGTGCGGAGCTAATGTGTTCGAGGATTATGCGCACCATCCCACGGAGATTACCGCAACCATACGCGCCGCAAGAATGGCAGAGGGCGGCAGAGTTATCTGCGTGTTTCAGCCGCATACCTATTCGCGCACAGCAGAGCTTTTTGATGATTTTGCAAAATCGCTTTCCGGCGCGGATAAGGTGTATCTCCTGCCCATCTACAGTGCAAGAGAGACGGATACCCTGGGTATGTCCTCAGAACTTCTTGCGTCAAGGATAGACGGTGCCTATGCCGCAGAGAGCTTTGAGGAGCTTGCGGATGTTTTAAAAAACGAGCTTAAACCGGGCGATACTCTGCTCATCACGGGCGCGGGAAACGTAATTGATCTTACAGAGCTGCTATAATATGTAATATCCGAGGAGGTGTAAAAAACTGCGTTTTTACATCTCCTTGTTTTGTGTTTATGATGCTGTAAACTTACCTTTTATCACAAAAAAGCACTTTACAAAGATAGCGTAAAATGATAAGATTTATACATAGGCAGTTTAGTTCGGTTAACATTATGTTAGTTGTTTTTAGCATTTATTTGTTAATGCTTTGTGCTTTGTTGATTTTTTGACGGTGCGCAGATATCATTATCATCAGATCAATATATTTTTTGCCGTTCGCGCGGCGGAAGGAGAATGTAATGAAAAAGCTTACCAAGAGACTGTCTGCACTTGCGCTTGCCTGCCTGATGCTTATTTGTGCGGCGGCATGCGGCAATACCACGCCCCCGGACAAGACGGGAGACGTAACTACCGACGGCACTGTGCTTACCGATGCTCCGGTAGTCACTACCGAAGCACCCGAATACGAATTTTCGGGCGTTACATACGACGGTTCGGATTTTGTTGTGCTTGTCGGTGGCAGAGCGGCGAATACCTTTAATGATTTTAAGTATAATGAAGAAAATGCGACCGTGCTTGACGAGGCTGTCTACGCCAAGAACACTGCGGTAGAGGAAGAGTATAAGATAGTTATCAGCTACGTTGAGGATATGGGTACAGATACGGGCGCTTCGGGAAAGCTGAATACGCAGTACCGCGCCGGTGACGAGGGATACCATATGGCTTTCGTACCCTGCTACGTGACCGTTCCTCTTGCAACCAATGCAACGCTTTACGACCTCAAATCCATTGAAAATCTCGATCTTTCCCATTCCTGGTGGGATCAGAACATGAACGAGGAATGTGCCGTTAAGGACGTTCTGTTCTTCACCACCGGCGATATGTCCGTTTGGGACGATATGCAGCAGCTTATCGTAATGTTCAACAAGGACCTCTATAAGACCGAGGGCTTTACCGAGAATCTTTACAATGTAGTTGACGAAGGCAAATGGACCTATGACAAGCTCTCCGAGCTTGCAAAGGAGGTTACCGAGGACGTTGAAGGCAACGATAAGATGGATATGGCTGACAAGTACGGTGTTCTCCTTTGGGACGATACCATCTACGGTGTATTCGGTTCTGCGGGTGCTAAGATCGTTTCGCAGAACGAGCAGGGGGATCTTGAGCTTACGATAAACGACGAGCGCGGTATCGATGCACTGTTAAAGTACACCGAGATAGCCGCAAGCGGAAACGCGATAAACTATCAGCGCTTCGGCACCAGCGGTACTCCCGCTATCAATATGTTTAGCGAGTCCCGTGCACTCTTCTTCTTCGGAAGACTTCAGTCATTCGATAATTTCCGCGATATGGAGACTGCATACGGTGTGCTTCCTTATCCTAAGCTCACCGAGACACAGGACAGCTACCATACCACGCTTTCTTACTTCCATGCAACCTTCCTTTGCACCGTTAACCTTGATTTTGATATCGAGATGCGCGGAACCATAATGGAAGCGCTCGGTTATTATTCTCAGAAGCATCTTACCTCTGCATATGAGAACAAGATGCTTGAGGGTACTTACGTGCGCGATGAGGAGAGCGTAAGAACTCTCCGCCTCTGTGCCGATACGCGCGCCTACGACTTCGGCTTCTTCGCTCAGCCCGCAAACATCAACAAGGAGCTTATATATCTGTTCCGTTCTCTGAGCACCGGATTTGCCTCTAAGTTTGAAGAAAAGCGCGATGCGGCTGAATCCGCACTTGCAAATTACAACTCCGGATTTGAAGCTGCCGCACAAGAGTGGGGAAAATAAAAAATATATTGAAGTAGCGGGCGGATAATACCCGCCCCTGCCGATGAAAGACCGGGAGAAAAAATGAAAAAGTTCATCAGAATGCTTATAGCGGGAATGTGCATCGTTTCCGTTTGGGGAGGGATGAGTATGGCAGAAGGTGTTTCTGCGGCTTCCGACAAGGTGATCTACGTAAGCGACAGCGGTAAGGACAGCGCGGCGGGCACAAGCTCTTCGGCGCCGAAGAAAACGCTTGCCTCCGCGTACAGCGCTCTGGGCAAGAAGGGCGGTACCGTCGTTGTGTGCGGCACGCTTACGCTTTCAAACACCGCGGGATTTTCCTTCCCGTCATGCGACGGCGAGGTGAAAATAACTTCCTCCTATAACGGAGAGAGCTTTAATCTTGCAAAATTAGTTCTTAAAAACAAGATCTATATCAGCGGAGATACGGTATTTGAAAACTTATCTATAGAATCCGTTCCCGGTAATATGATCTTCTGCTGCGGAAATAACGTTACCTTCGGTGACGGACTTAAAGTGCGTATCTCCACTTCGGGTTCTTATCCGTATATATTCGGAGGTACATACTCCGGCAGATCCGGTATGAATGTCGATGCTTGCAGCTTTAAAGATTACACGATCACTGTTAACAGCGGTAACTGGAGCGCCGTGCGCGGCGGTAACTACCGCGACGACGGGAATCAGCCTATGGGCTTTATCGGCGGCGTTTCCGTTATCATCAACGGCGGCTCCATCGTAGGTACCGGTAACTCCACCACCGATCTTGCCGTAACGAGCATTACCTCCTTCTGCGGACTTGAGGGTGACGCTTATATGGAGATAAACGGCGGTACCATCGCAAGCTCCATATTCGGCCTCGGCAGACCCGGTTCCAACAGCACCAGAAAGCACTCATCCTTTGAGGGGGAAGTTAAGCTCAAGATAACCAGCGGGCGCTTTACGGGAACCC
>JAZQJQ010000054.1:0-2621 GCA_045541735.1 Eubacteriales bacterium | reverse complement strand
GGTATACTACCCAGAAAAGCTTATTATAGACCTCGATAAGCTGAAAAATGCTCTTAAAAACGGTATATTCACTCCGGAAGAAGGTGTGGAGCTTACCGTAAATGATATTTCAGAAGCTCTTGTGCAGTACAGAGCGGATTACGGTATCTATCCTTCTGTATATTTTAACGGCGAAAGAGTTAGCGTGTGTGTGGAGCTTGCAAAGCTTCAGGGCGGATATGCATTGTTTTATATTTCCGCAGATAAGGCAACGGATTATTTTACCGACCAATTCATCAATTAAGGATGTGATATAATGGGAAAACCTGTTTTTGCAATAGTGGGTCGTCCGAACGTCGGAAAAAGTACCCTGTTTAATAAGCTCATCGGAGAGCGCCGTTCCATTGTTGAAGACGTTCCCGGCGTTACCCGCGACCGTATCTACGGCGAGGGCGAGTGGCTTAATAAGAAATTCGTAATTATTGACACGGGCGGAATAGAGCCAAAGTCCGAGGACGTTATTCTGAAGCAGATGCGTCTGCAGTCCGAGCTTGCGATCGCCGCAGCTGATGTCATCTTCTTTATGTGCGACGTTAGAAGCGGTCTGCTTGCCGATGACAGAGAGATCGCGCTTATGCTCAAGCGTTCCAACAAGCCTATTATCACCGTGGTCAATAAGGTGGATGCTGTCGGGGCGCTGCCGGCAGAGTTTTACGAGTTTTACGAGCTTGGTATAGGCGAGGACGTTATCGCGCTTTCTTCTATACACGGAAGCGGCACGGGAGATCTGCTTGACCTTGCCTTTGAGCTTTGCCCCTCTGGAGACGAGGAGGAAAAAGACGATGATGTTATCAACGTAGCGGTTATCGGCAAACCCAACGCCGGAAAGAGCTCCATCGTTAACCGTGTTGTAGGCTCGGAGAGACACATCGTTTCCAACATTCCCGGAACTACGCGCGATGCCGTAGACTCATATCTTGAGAATGAGTACGGCAAGTTTAACTTCATAGACACCGCCGGTATCCGCCGCCAGAGTAAGATCGAGGACAGAATAGAGCATTTTTCTGTACTCAGGGCAAAAGCTGCAGTTGAACGTGCCGACGTATGCCTAATCGTTATCGATGCTAGCGAGGGCATAACAGACCAGGACGAAAAGATCGCCGGCATCGCTCACGAGGCGGGAAAGGCTTGTATTATCCTGCTTAACAAGTGGGATCTTGTTACCAAGGATAACAAGACCGTCCGCGAGTTTGAAAAAAAGATATACGATTCGCTTTCATATATGACCTATGCGCCCATTATCTTTGTTTCCGCGCTTACCGGTCAGAGGATGTATAACGAGCTTTTCAAGCAGATAGTTTACGTTGATAATCAGGCTAAAACGCGAATCACCACAGGTCTTCTCAATGATATGCAAAACGATGCCGAGGCTCGTCATCAGCCTCCGTCAGATAAGGGCAAGCGTCTGAAGATATATTACGTTACCCAGTCGGGCGTTCAGCCTCCTACGTTTGTATATTTCTGCAATGATGCGGAGCTTTTCCATTTTTCATATCAGAGATATCTGGAAAACAGGATCCGCGAGACCTTCGGGTTCAAGGGTACTCCCATAAAGATAGTCGTGCGCGAGCGAGGCGACAAGGAGGACTGATAAATGTTTATTGACCTTATAACCATATACGCCAAAGCCGGAAACGGCGGAAACGGCGCCATCTCCTTCAGGCGGGAAAAATACGTACCTAACGGCGGCCCCGACGGCGGAGACGGCGGAAGGGGCGGTAATATAGTTTTTTATGCTGATGAAGGTTCGAATACTCTGCTTTCCTTCCGCTATAAGCGTAAATTTATCGCTGAAAACGGCGGAAACGGAATGGGAGGAAAGATGCACGGCAGAAGCGGCGAGGATGTGCGAATTCCAGTACCTCCCGGAACTCTTATCAAGGATAAGGAAACGGGCAAGCTGCTTTGTGATATCGGCGCAGGAGAGGAAAAGATAATTTGCCGCGGCGGCAAGGGCGGATGGGGTAACCGTCATTTTGCTACTCCTACTCGCCAAATACCCAGATTCGCCAAAAACGGTACTAAGGGAGAGGAAAGAGAACTGACACTTGAGCTAAAGATGCTTGCGGACGTTGGTCTTATCGGACTTCCGAGTGTCGGTAAATCATCTGTACTTTCGCGCATCAGCTCCGCAAAGCCGAAGATCGCCGCATATCACTTTACAACTCTTTCTCCGAATCTCGGCGTTGTTTCCGTTGGTGAGGGCAGGGGTTTTGTTTGTGCCGACGTTCCCGGTCTTATATCCGGTGCTTCCGAGGGACTGGGTCTCGGACTTGCATTTCTGCGACACATTGAAAGATGCAGACTCCTTTTGCACGTTGTTGATATCGCGTGTACGGAAGGAAGAGATCCTAAGGACGATTTCGATACCATAAATGCGGAGCTTGAGAAGTTCAGCCCGGAGCTTATGGAAAGAAAGCAGATCGTCGTTGGTAATAAGATCGATGCTCTTACTCCCGATATTGACACATCTATTTTTAAGGATCACGTTATTGGACTTGGATATGAGTATATCGAGGTCAGTGCCGTAACGGGCGAGGGACTTGATAAGCTTGTACGTCTTCGTGGCGACGAGCTTGAAA
>JAZQJQ010000053.1:0-30246 GCA_045541735.1 Eubacteriales bacterium | reverse complement strand
GAACCGTCCCCTGTCCTACTATAGAACCGTCCCCTGTCCTACCCTGTCCTATGTTGCGTTCTTCTTGGTACGTATGCCGTCAGCATTGTACTCAAAGGTATTAGAGCCATAGCTTGCAAGTCTGCGAACGTGAGTCCAGGTAAGGTTATTGCCCTTGTACGTGAGGGGATTACCTATCTCATCGTAAGTGATGGCCTGACCGTTGAAGGATTAACCTACATCGAATAAACGCATTGGTTGGGGATAAATGGGGCGGGAACCCCGCCCCATTTGCTCAATTTGCAGTTTTTCAGACAGCTTTGAAATTCATCTTCAATTTCAAGACGTCAAAAACTCTGCTTTCCACTTAAAATACTCACTTTTTCAGTGGTTTCGAACTATCCCCTGTCTTAATATATTGTTTCCATTTGTGACAACAATCAATAACCCTTTTATCCGCTAATTTCCTTATGAAATTATCATTAAGATTTAGTTCGGAATTTAAATAATCATAAACGAATTTATGTTTAGTTAAAAAATCATTCTTTGAAAATGTCTTAATTATATATTCTAAAAAATCAAAACAATAATTATCGACTAAAGTTGATAAAGCTCCCCAGAAGTTGTATGTTTCTTCACACACATTGCCACTATATTCAATCAATACTAGTGAAATTAATTGATTAAAAGTTAATTCTGGTGTTCTAACTAATCCGATTTCCTTACCATATCCTAAATCCAATAAATATTTTTTTTTCCAAAGAGACTCATCTTCACGATACATAAATAGATCATCTTCTATTTTTTTAAAGCCTAATTTTTCAAAATTGTTCGGATAAAATCTCGTTGTTTGCACAAAATACAGCATTAATTTAAACTTCCTATTATAATTTCAACCATTTTTTTAATTAAAATTTCTTTTTCGGTGAACCATATTGCATCGACTCTCATTCCAGGATAATACAATATAGCTCTTACAATGCCATTATTACTCACCTGATTAGCAAAATTTTGAGATGCATAGTCCCACAATTGAGGATTGTAAGGAAGTGTTTCTAGATATTTACCCAATCTAGTCATTTCCAATGTTATTCCACAATTTTGATTGGCATATGACATTGATTGATTCTTAGCAATATCGCCACCAGACCAAAAAACGTGTAGGGGGCTGTTAAATGCGTTAGACAAATTATCAAGCATCATATATACGCCAGCTGCTAAACCTCCTGCACGAAACATTTGATACGTCAATATTGCTCCTGCTTTCACCGCTTGTACACTTGATAAGAAGCTTCCTGTAAGAAGACCACTAACACCTGCTCCAATTATTGCCCCTGCAGCAAACCCGACGATTCCTCCAATTACTGCGCCAAAAGCAATATCAGAAACCAAATCCCAGCCTGTATTTCCAGATTGACTTGATTTAATTCCAGCATAGGTTCCTCCGCCTATTAATCCTACCACTCCAATAACAAGACCTGCAGCCAGCCAAAATGCCAAGTGGCCGCTCGGATCCGCGTAATTTACTGGATCATTATTGCAATATGCGTAAAGGTTAAACCCGCCGAGGGTTTCGGGGTCAAGGTACTGCACGTCGTCTGCGTTTATGAATCTGCCGACCTCGGGGTCATAGTAGCGGCTATTAAGATAGTAAAGACCGGTTTCGGTATCGTAGTAGTAACTGCGGTAACGGAAGGGGTTTATGTTGCCTATAAAGCTATCATCGGTGTTGACGTTGTTGTTTGCGTCCTTAATGTGGATAACATTACCCCAAGCGTCGTAGAAATACTGCGCTGCGATAGTTCCGTCAGAGGAATATATCTCAATTACGTCACCCTGCAGGTTCTTGCGGTAATAGTAATCGGTTCCGTTGTAGTTGAAGCCCACAACACCATTAGTACCGTAATAGTAAGTGATGCTTCTTGAGCATCCGTCAGACTCATAAAGTATCTTGTTACCGTCAAGAATGTAAGTAATACCGTTCTTCTTGGTACGTACACCGTCAGCATTGTACTCAAAGGTGTTAGCACCGTAAGAAGCAAGTCTGCGAACGTGAGTCCAAGTAAGGTTATTGCCTTTGTACGTGAGGGGATTACCTATCTCATCGTAAGTGATGGGCAGTAAATTGTAAGATGTAAGCTGATCCTTCCAGCCTCGTGGAGAATTATATCCGTATACATCCGTACGTATACAATTCTCAAGGAGTAGGTCGTGAGAGAAACCGTACGTTTTCTTGCTCGTTATATTGCCGCCGGCATCGTAAGTCCAAACGTACGTTGACATATCGGCGGCGTTATCTTCACGCACAAGACGGTTGATGCTGTCATAGTAATATTTTGCGATCACTATGCCGTTTTCGCTTACCGTCTCAATATTTCCGGCTTTATCGTATGTATATGACAAAGCTCCAACAGTATTACCGCATACCGAGGTGGTGAGGCTGTTTACGTAATCGCAAGTGCACGGTATATCTTCCTCATCATTGACTGAGGTATAGTATGCATAGCTGTCACTGACAAGCGGAGTGTTGTTAGCGAGAGTAAGCGTGCGTGTTGCCGTGCGGCGCAGTCCGTCGGTTGTAATTCTGTCCGTAAACTTGCCGGCAAGGGAAACACCTATTACGTTATCGTCGGGATATACAGCTCCGCCGGAGTCGGTCTCATAAATGGGCGAGTAGGTATGACCTACGTCGCCGTAAGTCTTGGATATGAGCCTCTTTGCGTTATCGTAGTTGTACTCATCCAACGAAATGCGGGAGCCGGTTTCCGTATTGATCTTTTCTACAGAGCTGATGCTGCCGTCTGTATTGTACGTATAATTATACCAGACGTTGCTGAGCTTGTCAACAACGTACGTAACTCTTCCGAGGCTGTCGCTTGCTGCGGAAATAACCGGATGCTGAATTCCGTCGCTGTCATCATACACCGTTGACGTAAGATTGCCTCGTCTGTCTGTAATAACAACTTCTCTCTCTCCCGTTTTGTAGCGGGTGCTGTCCACGTCGTTGCTATCACCTATTATATACGATTTTGTGAACAGAGTTTCACCGCCGACACTTACCGAGGCCGTTCTGCCAAGCCCGTCATATCCGAATTTGTAATCAAATCCGTTGTGAGATACGTTTGTAAGATAGCCGTTAGTATATCGGAAGTTGTTTTCAAAACTGCCTTTGTTCGGAATAGTAGCAGACAGTTTAAGCAAATTGCCGGTATTGGAATCATACTCGTAATCGTACTGCTGACCGTTTGCGGCTGTATAGTTTTTCAGCTGACCGAGATCATCGTCGTATTCATAAGAAGTCATCAGCTTCTCGCCGTTTCTCTTGTATCTCGGGTCTGTTTCGCTTTTAGGATAGTATTTGCCGTCATCATATACTCGCTTTGTATACCTTACATGACTGCTGTAGTCCGAGGGACTCGTATACATTTTTATAATTCTTCCAAATTTATCGTACACATTGTCGTGTATATTTCCGTATTTGTCTTTGGCGCAAATCAAATTGTGATTGCCGTACTTGTAGAGACTTACAAACTCAGTTGAATTCTCACCGTGTTCAACTACCTTAACAAGGTCGAAGCTATCGTCGTAATACTCCTCTCTGAATTTAGGTCCTTCGATAACGTGCACTCGCTTGATGATGTTTTTGTGATCATTAAATATGTCGAAATGCCACTCATCGTTGCTGAACGACTCTCCGTTGTCAACGTAGGTGTACCTTTCCGTTCCGTCTACGGCAATGATCATCGGATCAGAGAACGTACAGCTACCAACGTTGCCGGAGTAATCAAGTACGTACTCTATCTTGCTGTAGTTCGGAGTCGCTCCGACGGGTATGGCTGCATACTGCCACTCGCCGTCTTTGCTCGGGTCGAAGTCAGCGCGATACTCTATCGGTTCCGCGTTATCCCCGTTAGGATACGCAATGACCTTCAGTGCAAACTGAGCACCGTTCTCCGAAATAGCGTTGACCGCACCGCTTGCTTTAGCCCAAGCGGAAGCAACGAATACGTTGCCTTCTGGTGCAAGGGGAGGAATTATTGTCTGTGTGAGCTTGTTCTCGCCCGTGGGTTCATCAGATGAGAAGATGTAAGAGTTTTTGTCCTCAACAAATTCTTCGGTTACTACACCCGAGAGCCCCGTTCCGTTTGCGGAAACAGTCCATCCGGAAGATGAAGCAACGTTTACGGCGTTTTTGAATGCGCTGTTTTCCAGCAGATTCGTTGCCTGAGATGCGGCTGCTGTAACGCAAGCGGAAGCGCCGACAAGTCTGCCCGTAGTTTTTTCCTTTGTATTCGGGTCTAACTTATCTGCATATCCCGTAACGCTTGAAAGTGTTATACCGCTCTGAGCATCAACGAAATCCTCGTACATAAACAGCTCTCTGCCTTCGCTGTCAAGGTTATACACTATGCGGGTTCCCTTGATCATATCGGTAAGCGAAGCGGTGTTTATGCCGTAGTCAAATCCTATATCGCTTACAACGGGATTAGAGTCGGACTCAACAACGCTGAGATCGGAAACAGTCTTAGTACCATACGTTGTCATTCGGCTAACCTTGCCGTCGCCATAGTACTGAATGTTTGTACAAATACCCATTGGATCTTTTATACTCTTCAATCTTCCGTTAGGATCATAATCAAAGTAAGACACTTGATAGTTTATAACATTGTAATCAAACATCTCAGACGGATAGTGTATCTTTTTAAGTTTATTATCCATATAATTAAAATGGATTTTTGTACCATCGTAGTTGGTAATGCTGTTTAGCGTGTGAAAAGTATTCGAAAAGTTGATTGCATGTCCGCATTCGTCTGTTTGTTCAGAGTCATCTGCCGGCTTTATTTTTTCGTATACTTTGCTTATCATTTCGTCTGAACGCTCTATGAGATACATGTTGCCGTTGCTATCTCGCAAGCCGATAAGATTTTTGCTTGAATTGAAGTACATCGTGTTTCCGCCGGTGTCAGTAATCTGATGTGTAGCTTCGGTGGGTATATCTCCTTCTGTGTCGCTCCTTCTATCTTCGGCTTTTATTTCCGATAGTATAATTCCAAGACCTGCAATATCGACATACTTGTCATTTTTATCCTTGTTCAAATAATGCTCTCTGCCATTAGCGTCTGTATATATGTAAACATCTGTTTTGTACATGGATTTTTTAAATGACTGGTCAATCGAGAGGTGCCAGCCGGTTCCGTAGTCGCTGGGTATTCTCACACGTGAAGAATCATAGCAGTGGGATATAGTAAGAGGCATTCCTTTAGAAGTCAGCGTAGCATCGTGGTGAACAAAAGAAAGCTTTCCGTCCATCAGCCTTACACTTCCGCTGCCGGCTCTGCCGCAATCGAAAGTATGATGCTTCTGGTAGTCTACGTATTTGTCATTATCATCCTCAACCACCTCAACCGCAGCAGTTGCCTTTGCGCCGCCGGGGATGGAAGCGGTAACAGCCGCGGTGCCGGGACTGAGTGCCGTTACGGTGCCGTCGTCGGATACGCTTATCTTGTCGGTATCGGTTGTACTCCAGGTAATGGGAAGCTCTATCTCTTCGGATAGGGTTGCCGTAAGCTTTACGGTCTTACCGACCTTGACCTCGCACTCAGCAGGAGATACGGTCACCGTAAGGGCGTTGCCGCAAGTCTTGCACAGATCGGTTTTTCCGTAGAATCTGTCTGCACTTGCTACTCTATCACCGCAAACCAGGCAAGCGGAAAGTCTGTTGTAACATATATAGCAAAAATCTGTGTCGTACGCTCTGTTGCCGCAGGGGCACGTCATTTTACACTCTTTGCAGACAAAGGAGGTGTCCTGAACCGGGACATCGGGAACCTCCGGTGTTACGGGGATATCCGGGTTTTCCTCGGGATCTTCCTCGGGGTTCTCCTCGGGAATCTCCGGTGTTACGGGGATATCCGGGTTCTCCTCGGGGTTCTCATTGGTATCCTCATTCGGGTTGTCGTCGGGGTTTTCCTCCGGAGGAACGGTCTCGCCGTTTACCCATGCCGCGTAACATCTTGCGCAGAACTCTCTTCCGTCACCCGTAGGATTAGGTGATTCGTTGAAAATAGGCTTTTTACAACCGTCACAAATAAACTTTTTGGTCGTCTGCTCAGGGACGGGAGGATTTCTGAAACAAAACATACAGACCTCTCTGCCGTCCTTATCGATACATCTTACGTTGCAGGGGCAGTATTCACCGCACTCGGCGCACTTGAATCTTGTGCCGCCGTCACCGTAACTACCGTCATCTGTGTTGGTGTTTTCGTCCTCTTTCGGGGGGATCGTACCGTCAGAGGGCTCTTCACCGCCGTAAGCCGCGTAACAGGTCACGCAAAGCCGTTTTCCGTCTTCTGTTATAAACGGGGTGGAATTTGTAATAAGCTGCTTGCATTCATCGCAGATAAACTTAGACGCGGTCTGCTCGGGCTGGGTCGTTTCGTCATTACAGCAATCGTCGCACTCGCCTACACCTCCGTCGCCGTAAAAATAGGTTTCTTCTTTGGAGATATACCTCTCCATAGGGTTTTTGATTTCATTTTTCATAGTTTTTTAATTTCCTTTCGTTTTTGTTTGTTTTTTGTTGTTTGTTTTTTGTTTTTGTTTTTCTTTTTTTAAATATTTCTTTTTCGTTTGTCCGGACAAACTCAAATTCCGCGGTCTTCCCCTTGACCGCGCCACTATAATAAAGCTTAACCCTGACAAAATCTGTCAGGGTTAAAATGTTTTTGAGGAAATTTTACATTTTATTTGTACTCAATCTCCATCATTTGCGGAAAAGCATAACAATCTCCCGTGGCAAGAAGCGCGCAGTCTGTTTTTGATCTGTTCAGGATAAGGATCCCCGCAGAT
The DNA here is from genome assembly GCA_045541735.1 of Eubacteriales bacterium. GTDB lineage: Bacteria > Bacillota > Clostridia > Oscillospirales > CAG-272 > RUG12395. The sequence continues at coordinate 23,418 of JAZQJQ010000053.1, read as the reverse complement.
TCCTTACTTTTGTTGCTAAAACCTTCCGCTATTGCGCGGGTTATATCAAAGGTAACGTAGTTTGTTTTTGATATGCTTTTTTCTGCGATTTGATCCGGAACGTAAGCAAGCTTGTTGTTCCAATTGGAACCAAAGCTGCAGAAGCGGGCAGGAAGCATAAAAGCCCGCAGATGCTCTCCGCTTCCGCTCAGTATCGGGATATGCAATTTTGCGGACAGAAGCTCTTTGTCTTTCAAATACTTCAAAAAGCGCATATTTGCTTTAAGATAAAGCCATTGTTCTCCGAACTCGTCGGTTCTGCCCACAAATGCCGTTGCTCCGTATGCGTTGTTCTGCGTTGCTGTTGCACTTTCTACGGTAGTGTCCTGCATTAGTTTCGGCTCGTACATATTTATCTCAAACACGTTGATATGCTCAACAGCAAGCGATGAATATAAGCATATATCCTGATTATAAACGTTTGAGGATGCACCTTCAAGAATAAGCGGGCGGTAATGCATTCCGTCGGCAGATATTGAATACAGCGCCGCGACCGTCAGAGACGGGCGGAACGGCTTTTGCATAAACGCAACGTATTTGTTGTTTTTCCGTATTGCCTCATTTGCTATATCAGTGGTTACGGTGATCTCCGTCTTTTCTCCCGGAGCGCATCTGCAATAGAACACTGCTCCGTTCGATGTGGCTTGTATGTACGATCTGCCGCTACATAGTATTCCGTCAATTGAGCGGTGCGGCATTTCATCATTTTCAAAACTTACCCACACAGCACCCTGCTTACCCTCAAAAAACAGCTTGTTGTTGATTATTGCAACACGGCAGTTTGTTCCCAAGGCTGCCGGAGTATTATTTCTATCAACGGAAAACCTGCGTGCTGCCGCATCTCCGTTTTTACCGCACAGAGGAACGCCGCATAGAGTATCAAAAAAGGCAGTTGCTCTCTGCCTCTCAAGCAGATATCTGTTTTCTTTACTCGTTTCCTTCATATCGGCTACCCCGCAGTATCTTTCCGCTTCCGTTCTTCGGTAGTGCTTCTACAAGCTCAATATGTGCGGGTATAGCATAGGCGGGAAGGCGGGCTGCGCAAAGCTCCTTAACCTCAGAAGCGTCGGTGAAATCCCCTGCGATCTTCAAACATATCTTTTCGCTATCGTCCGCGCATTTTTTGCCGTATGCCATAACCTCTCTTACTCTCGGGTCATCCGAGAGCGCATTTTCTATCTCCGCAGGATAAATGTTCATGCCTCCGCGGATGATCATATTATCGCTTCTGCCCTTTATGTAAAGGAGACCGTCCGAGTCCATATATGCCATATCTCCGGTGCACAACCAACCGTCCTTGAGAACCTTTTCGGTCTGCTCGGGTGCGTGATAATAGCCAAGCATAACGTTTTCGCCCTTTACCCACAGAATACCGTCCTCGTTACGTTTGGCTTCGTTTCCGTCGGCTTTTATTATTTTGACGCTAACGGAGTCAAGCGGAAGTCCCACGGAACCGGGATGCTCGTCAAAAAGCTCGGGCGGGAGATAACTTACTCTGGGACATGCTTCCGTAAGTCCGTAAACATGATATATCTTCACTCCCTCAAAAGCCCTCGCTATCCTTTTGCCAAGCTCGTCGCTCATACACTCACCGCTTATGCAAACAGTTTTAAGTGAGGAGATATCATACCTCTCACGCAGACGTGCAAGAAGCGAGAATACCGTCGGAGTAGCGCATAGGGCGGTTATTTGCTCTTTTTCAACGCACCGCATGATCTCCGTCGCGTCAAATCTTCCGGAGCAGAAGCGTATTTTTGCGCCTTTTACAAGTCCGGTAAGCAATTCGCCCGTTATGGCAGAGCAATGATAAACAGGACGGGAGATGAGAAGTGTGTCTTCCTTTGTAATATCAAAATACGAGCATATATCACGCAGATTTGCAATAACATTCCTTTCGCTGAGCATTACACCCTTTGGAGCGCCGGTGGTGCCCGAGGTACACATAATAAGTGCGGGATGCGGCTCCGCTTCATTTTCGGTACTCAAGCAGTGCAAGCACATAACTTCAAGCTCGCCGTAAACGTCCGTTATTATCGCACTCGGGTCGACGGTGTTAAGTATCCTTCTGCAATGCTCTTCACCGTATCGCATGGACATAGGCACGGCGGTTACTTTTGCCGCAAAGCACGAAAGAAGTGCTATCGCGGAAAATAGCTCGGAGCGGCAAAGAATGCACACGTTTCTCTCGCCCTCCAGCCTTTTTGCAAATTCCTCGACGAATATTACCGTTTCCTCATATGTCATATTTGCATCCCCCTCTCCGATGGTCTGAGAGGGGTTTTTCATGATTATTTCTTTTAAGTAATTCCAAAGCATCATACATCCACCTTTTTCTTTGCCTTTGAGAGAAAATCTTCAAGTATGATCTTCTCCTCCTCGCATATTTTAAACAGAGTGTTTTTTATGACCGGCAGTACCGCATCCCTGCGTTTTGCGTGATGTGAAGCGTACAGCATACGCATGTTATTCGCATCTCTCACTATATTTTCATAATCGAAGCTGCAACTTGCATCTATGCCGAGAACATCTTCAACCTTTCGCAAACGTTCAGCCATAAGCTTTTTGTGTTCCCAAAGCATACAAAATACCCGTCTATCCATCTTGTCATAGGGAATCTCTCCGCTTATGAGCCTATCTACGTATTTTGCTATGTAGCCGTGTACCGCTGTTCCGCAGATGATGTCCTCTCCGCTATCAAGCCCTGTAAGATAGAGAGAAATGTTTTTTATTATCTTCTCCGAATCGAATTTTACAACAGTATCTCGCGGTTTAAGTCCGCTTATTCTCGAATAAACACCCAGCTCTCGCATTTTATTTCTCGCTTTGTTAAAGTCCTTTTGAAAAATATCAAACGGGCGGTGTATCCAATTACTGTCATAAGCTAAAATGCTGTAAGTGCCGCTTTCGTCATCATAACCGTAGATCATACCGTCATGCGGAAAATGCTTTTCTCTATACCAGCTTTTTCCCTTTATGTAATAATCGTCTATATTGTCGAAGCAAACATAGTACCCGTTATCCAGCAAAGCTTTGATAATACAGTTTGTGTAGCCTTTAGTGAAGCGGGTATTAAAGCTTACTCTCTCAATATTCGGATTGCTATGGTGAGTGCCCTTGAGAGGTGTAAGCTGAGGAGAAGTATACCCCTCAAGAAATTTCTTTGTACAACATAGATTGCAGACGTCGTTTAAATACCAATTGCGTATAGTGGGATTGGAAAACAGTATCGCACTTCCGTTAGCAAGATGGTTATACGTGCGGAATACGGGCTCAACAAGGGGTAATTCAACTTTATTTTTCATATCTATTCTCCTATATACTTTTCTACCAAGCTTATCACGTCGGAAACTCTGATAAGATCGTAGGGGTTCATATCGCTTTCATTAAGCCTTATGTTGAAAACAGACTCTATCTCTATAAGCAATGTGATCATATTAAGGCTATCTAACCCCAGCTTTCCGAGCAGGGTATCGTCCTCTGCAACCTTATCAAGACCGCTAAGCTCGCAAAGAAGGTTTATTACTTTTTCATTCATTTTTCAATATCCTTTCTGTTGTTTTTTTGATCACGCCGAAGCTTTCCAGTATGCCTAAATCTGTGTTTACAAGTACGCCGCTGTTTTTCTTACAGATATTCAAATATGCATCTCGCAAAGCATACTGCAGCGGTATATCAATATACCTGTCCTTTTCATCGGGTCTTCGGCGGACTCGCGCAATCGCTTCGTCTGCCGGTACATCAAAGAAAAATGCAATGTCGGGTTTTATAAGGAATTTCGATACCTCATATATCCATTTATCATCTTTGAACCCCCTTGCTATCAGATTTGCAAGGCAGGAATAATAGTAACGGTCGCACAGAACGGTATAACCCGTTTTCAATGCAGGAATTATCACTTTGTTTACGTGCTGAACTCGGTCGCTTGCGCACAGCAGCGACAAGCTTCTGTAATCGAATTCATCATGATCGGGTTCATCCATATACGTGCGGAAGATCTTTGAACCGCGTACGTTGTCTGTTGGCTGTTTTGTGATGAATATACGGTGTCCTCGTCTTCCAAGCTCTTCTGCCAAGTGGGCTATCATGGTGCTTTTTCCGCATCCGTCAAGCCCACAGAAGGTTATCAGCTTTCCTGCGTATGTGTTTTTCTTCATTTCAAGCTTTTTCATCATTATTTTTCTTTCTTTCTTTAAGCAACGCCGATCTGTTATCGCAGAAAAAGCGTTTTGCTATGTTATGATCCTTGTATTCGTATTCTTTGCTCTCCTTCGGGGATATTACCTTGTGCAGTATCTCCGGTTCATCCGCTGTGATATTTTCGCACAGCTCCTTTGCCGCTGAGTTTTTTGCGGCAAAAAGGCTTAAGGTCTGCACTATCGCGAAGGCGCATATTTTTTCCATACCGTATACTTTTGCTCTTGCAAGCGTTTCCTCCGTTTCTTTGTCTGTCATTTCCGTTAAAAGCAAATATATATCGCAATACTTGTAAAGCGACATATCTCGCCTCATTTCTACCCACGGGAGCGTTGTTGCTTCCTTGTACAAATGTGCACACAGATGAATAAAGAAATCATACTTATCCAAGGTGCGGATTCTGTATTTACCAAGATCAACGTTAGCCGCATGTTCCAGCATCACAGACAGCACATCAGTACTGCTGTTTTTGTAATCCAAGGAAAAGTTGATGTCCACCTCAAGAAAGCGCATTTGCGGCAAATTGACTTCCTTGATATATGGCACGGTTTCGCCGCGTGTCATTTTGGATTCGATAATTTCCCGCCTGGTTGCCGGAATAAATTCGCCGTTACGTACGTTTCCCTGCAAAAAACCGTCCCCAAGCAAAGCTTCTCCTATTTTTGTTACGTCCTTCGGGTGTACCAAAATATCGATATCGTTGGACGTTCTGTATCCTTCTGGGTAGATTCCGCATAAATACGCACCCTTTAGCATTGCATAGGGCGCGCCGCAAGAGGAAAGCAATGTGTGTACACGGTCAACGCACGCAAAGAAGCTTTCGTTCTTTTCTTTATTTTGCTCCCAAGCTCCGCAAAGAGGATTGCGGAACTCGCGGTTGACCTTGCCGATCATTCCATGCTCCTTCAACACGCCGTACGCAACACCCTGCATTCTGTTAAAGAACAGCATACCCAAAACATTTGCCGTTGCGTCTTTCAGATCTTCCGGTTTGAGATCCCTTTCCTTGAAGCTGCACAGCTTCAAAAATAATTCTTTTTCTCCTTTTTTCATTGTTGTTCCTTTCTGTAATTCGGTTTTGTGTATTTTGCGATCATCAATGTAAGTGTCTTTATTTCATCGGAACTCAGATCACATATTTCTTTTTTCTCCGAGTAGCAGCGAACCTTATGTAACAGACTTAGTTCTCGGTCTGACATATACATGTGCCCATATTCATAACCGTCCATTACGTATACTCCTCCGCCGTATCTTCCGGTCTGCGTGTATATGGGCTCCGAAACACTTAGTTCATCAATGTCTCTTAAAATGGTTCTTTCGGAAACGCCGAACTCAAAAGCTAAGTTAGAAACAGTTTCATATTGTCTTCTGCAAAGACACCGCATTATTTCTTTTCTTCGTTCGGCAGTTCCCATTTCTCCACCCCCTTTCTGCAACTATTCTAAAAGTTAATCCTGACAAAAACTGTCAGGGTTAAAAACAAAACAGAAAATAAAAAACCCGACAAATCAATGCGCTATCGCATTAATTTGCCAGGTTCATCTTGATTATCAAACAAGTTCAACGTATCTCTTCGGCAATTTGTTTTTTGCTATTCAATTTAATCAGAAGTTTGTTGCTGGTTAATTATATCGCAACACAAGAAGTTTGTCAATACATAATCGGAAGTTTTTTGATTGTTTTTCGTCTTCTGATTTTGGAAAAATTGCGATTATAGCATACTCTATGCTGATTTTGCATTGCGTTTCGGTTTGAAAAGTAAACAAATGTTTTCCAATGATCAAGACTTGTTTTAAAACTTGTTGAAAACAAGTCTCAATCAAACAAATAATTACCCATAAGGAAACAAGCGGACGCGAGAGCTCCGCTTGTTTCCTTTATTAATGCAAATTTACACAGAAGGTATCTAAGGTAACAATGAAGAATCCGTTTTTTTGCCGGCTTTCTACAAACGGATGTCCCATCTGCCTTAATAAGCCACTACCGGCCACAAAAGAACTAACAAATTATTAATAGACATAGTTTTGGCGCTCCTTAACTCAAAAAAGAAAAGCAAGTAACAAATAATTAGAAAGGGTAACCGTAATGAAAAAGAAGATAAGAAAATGCAGATTAGCCAACAGCGAACACAGGGACGTTGATCTGCTTGACTACGAAGAAGAGATAATAGATACCATTAACAAGACCGTACCGGGCAAGAATCCCCGAGTATACAGAGATCATTTTGCTACCGATGAACTCACGCAATCGGAGGCGGTGTCTCTCGGAAGGGCTCTTGCCAAGATTGAAAAGCTTAAGGGTCTTGGTAAGACGGTAACTATATTCAGACTCTTTGACGGAAAGACCTATGAGGTTGAAAAAACAGATGAGTCCGCAACACATAACGGACGAAAAGGAGGTAGATTAAGATAGAGAACGCACAAAGAAAGTTCCTAAGCGTAGACGAAATACAAAAGCAGTACTTGCCGATTAGCAAAAAGAAAATAAGATGCTTTGTAAAGAAATACCTTCCTATTAAAATGATAGGTGGGCGAATATTCACGGAGAGGGAAGCTCTTGAGCGGATACTGTTAGATACAGAGCGCGAAAGTCTCCCTTTAGATTAAGAGACCGTGATGGAAGCTTTAAGGGTATTAATGATAGCTCCGGGAGAGCATCCCGTTATCTCGGAGCTTGAACCGAAGATGCAAGCCTTTAAGAATGCCGTCAACATCGGTGCCGATGACGAGGGCGAGCTGAGAGCAATGAAGTTATCCGGGGGTATATACGCACTGTATAACCTTGACGGTTACTTTTGCGATCTCAAAGGAAACCGAAAGCTCAAGGACAGAATCATTTGCGGTAATTTTTACATTGTGGGAGTAGCGGACAATAACTTTCCTCGTTCTCTCAGTAATGCAGAGATAGAGAAATATCAACGCAAGTATTGGACGTGTGAAAAATTTGAAGAACACGAGTTGCTGTTATCGGCATTTGCCGCTTACAGTAAGGAATTTGAAGAAAACGAAATTATGTAAAACACAGATATATATTATTAATATGAACCGATAGCGGCTAAGGCTGCTATCGGTATTTTTTACTTTATGCGGGTACTTGTATGTTTGTGAAGACGGTCCATAATGATAAGTATTGCAATATTGAGCTTTTGCGTCCATTCGACCCTAATTATTTGATGAAATATTTTTTTCAAATTGATTACTAATAATCACTGGTAATTGTGGAAAAATGCCACCTGTCGCCAAGGTGGGAATTCCGTTGCTGACCAAGGGGAAACTCTTGTTAGTGGCAGGTGGCATTTTTCGTAAAGCGGTAGTTTTTGGCTATATATTATAACGATAAGGAAGGTAAAGAAATGAACAACTATCTTACAGTGAAGGAAGTTGCAGAGATGTTGAAGATATCCTATGACAAGGCTCTTGAGTACATAAAGTATTCCGGCGTGGAATACGTTAAGATAGGGCGGCAGTACAGGGTGCTTCAAAGCAAGCTTAACGACTTCCTATATCCACCGAAAAAAGTTAAGCAAACACTAAGCAGAATGCCTATTTACCAAATAATAGAAAGGAAGTAGTATGGCAACAGGAAGCATCAGAATAAAGAAGACAAAAGACGGTGAGATTCGCTATCAGATCACCGTGGAAGGCGAGCGCGATCCCTTGACAGGCAGACGTAACAGAGTTTACAAAAATGTTAAGGGAACAAGAAAAGAGGCGAACTCGGTAATGCACAGGATGATTACCGAGATGGAGCAGGGAAGGGTGGTTAAAAAATCGAGCAAGAACGTGTCCGAGTGGTTGAATGAATGGCTTGATCTGTATCTACCCAATATAGCCGAAACAACAAGGGTAGGTTATAAGACCAAGATAAAATGCTATATTGAACCTGCAATAGGCGATATTCAGATAAGCTCATTAAGGGCAGAACACGTTCAGAAGATGGTCAACAATATGCTTGATAAAGGCCTGTCCCCCAAGAACATCCGAGATACCTTTAACAACATAAACGCGGCTATGAAGAAAGCCGTTGTGTTAAGGTATATTCCATACAATCCGTGCGAAGGTGTTGTTTTGCCGAAGCTCAAAAAATACAAGGCTAAGGTGTATGACCAAAAACAGATACATACTCTGCTTGAAGCGGCCAAGGACACGGATATGTACCTCCCTGTGCTCCTATGCGTTACCGTAGGACTGAGAAGAGGTGAACTGTTGGCTCTTCGTTGGGAAAATATAGACTTTGAAAACAAGCTGTTGAAGGTCAGAAGCAACATGGTGAGAGGTGAGAAGGGGTTCATCATAAAATCTCCTAAGAGCGAAGCGGGTGTAAGAGATATCCGAATAGGCGATGAGGTTGTTGCGGCATTGAGGGAAGCTAAGGCAAAGTATATGCTTGATGCAATGACCTTCGGATACGGTTTTCAGCACCATGGGTTTGTTATAAGACAAGAGGACGGAGCTCCGTTCAAGCCGGATTCTATGACAAGAAAGTGGGAACGCTTGCTTGATAAGGTGAACCTGCCCAAGATACGCTTACACGATCTTAGGCATAGCAACCAACTGCACTCATCCAAGCAGGCGTAAATCCAAGGGTAGTACAGCAGAGACTAGGCCATGCTGATGTGAACATAACGCTCAATACCTACACTCACGTTCTCCCCGAGATGGACGTAGAAGCCGCAGAAAAACTTGATGAGATAATGCTCAGAATGGCGTAGATGGCACGCGAAACTGTAAAATTAGAATGATGAGATTCCGGATGTTCGGTCGGCTTTTTTGACGGTTTTTGGGATGCAGAGGTCAGGTTGGCAAGGAAGTCGATGAAAGGGCTGAGTTTCTTTCATCAGCTCATAACCCGGAGGCCGCAGGTTCAAGTCCTGTCTCCGCAACCATCAAAGGGCGATAAAAAAGATATCGCCACAAAAAGCCTTGATTTTTCAAGGCTTTTTTGTTTTTCCACCCTTGACTCGCATAGTCACGAGAAAAAGATATTGAGCACTTACGGGATTTGAACTCCCCGAAATTGAATACTACTCATCTGTGCATAGGAAATCCCTATGCACCTTTTTTTGAAATTTCTTGACAAAATATTCCTTATATGATATCATAGTATCAAGATATTATGATATCAAAATGGAGGTGGAATTGTGAATAAATCGGATACTCCGACAAAAGAAAAAATATCAATTCCCTTGCGACTACCACCAGATATTTACGAGCAAATGATGGAAGTAGTGCAAAACAAAAAGAAAAAAGAGCGCGGATATAGTATAAATCAGTATTTGACTGAAATACTTTCAAAGGATTTGGAGGAGAAAAAACATGAGTGAAGAATTGATACAGAAGAGGTACCTTAAACACGGTGATCGTTTTGGTGAATACGAATACTACAATATAGGTAAAACAAATTTCGCAGACCTTGAGAAGAATTTAATAGTTCCTAAGTTGAATTGGGGCAAATATAGAAACAAATGTCCAGACGCACTGGTTTGTGACAGGAGAAACAGACAAAGCCCAATTGTAATTTGCGTTATTGAATACAAACAACCTAGCGAATTTAACACTGAACACAAAAAACAAATAGCATTCGAGCAATGTAACAATTACGCTCAAGTATGTAATGCTAAAATTGGCATTATTACTGACGGATTTGAATTTTATTGGATAAATCCAAGAGCCGACAAGAAGGATTGGGAATATAAATATTTTGACAATGAAGAGCAAAAAGAACGCGGATTTTGTTTTATTCGAAATGAGAATAATACTTATTTCAAAGAATATTTTGACCAAACATCTGCCGAATCGATTAATACAATAGAACTGCTTTCTGGCACAATTACTGAAAGCAACCATCTAATTAGACCTGCGCAAATGGTTTCTCCTTCTGCATTGGCAAAAAAAGTTTGGCAATCTGTATATATGTCTACCGGCGATGATCCTAAAAAATGTTTAATGACATTCACCGAATTATTTATCTTTAAGTTTTTGAGCGACAAAAAAATATTAAAATGTGATGACAACGGCAATTCGATAGATTTTGAAACAGTTTACGAAAAAGGAAAAGGATATTGTTTAAAATATTACCTTGCGAATGTTCGTCCCTACATAAAAAAACTTTTCCCTATAGGAAAAGACGGAACCACTATAATTAATGGTTTAAGTTTGAAAAAAGATCAAAATCAAGACGAATTGTTTTTTGATGTATTAAAAGCTTTCAAAGAGAATGGGCGACTAGATAATATCGATCCTGCTTTTAAAAGTAGATTGTTTGAAGATTTTTTAAAAAGCACAACTGGAAAAAAACAATTAGCGCAATTTTTCACACCGAGGAATGTGGTTAAAGCCATAGTTGAAATGGCAAATGTTAAAAATCTGCCTAATGGATCTTCTGTTTGTGATCCTGCTTGTGGAGTGGGAGGATTCATTTCAGAAACGGTTTTAAATAGAAGATCAAATGGAATAATTGATTATAGCGTAAAAAACGGCAATATTTTATCATCTATTGACTATCGAGGAACAGATTATGATGAACTGACAATTATATTGGCAAAGGCAAATTATTTAATAACGTTAATTGAATTAGTTGCTCAAAATTCTTCTTTGACAGAAAGATTTTCTGAAACTTTTTCAAATGTTTTTGAACTGCATAACAAAAGCATTATAGGTTCTTTGGAGACTGTGGATGAGTGTAAATATGATTTAATAATGTCAAATCCACCATATATTTCTTCGGGAAAAGGATTGTATACAAAATATATAGACGAAAGACACTCACTAAAAAAATATTACAACACAACAGCGATTGGAAAAGAAGGACTATTTTTGCAAAAGATAATTGCCGAGTTGAAGCCAAACGGAAAAGCTTTTGTGATTCTACCAGACGGCTTCTTTTATCGGCCGACAGATAATGCTTTAAAAGAAAAAATAATATCAGAATGCTTTATAAATGGTATAATATCTTTGCCTCTAAAAACATTTTATGCGACTAGCAAGAAAACATATATATTGTGCCTAACAAAAAAGAGCAGTTCAGAAGTGTTACAACAGAATAGTGTTTTCCTGGGATTAGTTAGTCAAATTGGAGAGACCTTGGATTCGGATAGGATTCCTAGTTCGGAAAATGATTTGTTGGAAATATCAAAAGAATACAAAAAGTTCGCTTTTGATAATGATTCATATCAATCGACAAGTAAAAGAATTAAGTTGGTTGAGTTTAATAAAATAAAATCAAACTTAAATTGGTTAATTGAAGATTATTGGAGCGACAATGAATTGGTAGAATTAGGGATAAAAGAAGAAGAAAGAGAGTTAACATCAGATGATATAATTGAAGAAATCGATCATGTCGTTCAAAAATTCAAAAATATTAAATCTTCATTGAACGAACTAATTGGCGAGATTAAAGACGATGATACCGAATATATATCTTTTTCTTTAACAGATGAAAGCAATTTTGAATTTATTCCTTTTGGGTTAGGACTTACTAGAAAACAATATGCTGTTTTAGATACCAAGAATCCTCAAGATATTCCGGTTTATACTGCAGCTAGAAAACCCGTAGCATATTTTAATTCATTCAAGTCCGATCCGTTAAAATGTTCAAAAGCGGCTCCTTTAATATCCTTCGCTTCTGATGGTGACGGTACTGCTGGAACGAACATTTTTTACCATGAATCTCCATTTTACATCAACACATCTAGAAGGGCTTTTTCTATCAAAAATTCAGAAATAAACCCCTTGTATGTGTACTATTACATACAAGACATGAAAAAGCAATATTCTTTGGATTTTAGATTTAAGGCAAATAATAGTTATTTAGAGCAAATTGTTATTTGTGTACCTGTAAAGAACGGAAAAATAGATCAAGATATGCAATTAAAATTCATTGAGTATTATCAAAAGATGAGGGATTTCAAACAAAATATGCTTAACGAATTATTCCATTCGTTAGAGCAATTTCAAGATGATATAGATCACCAATTAGACAAAACATTGAAGCATTTTTTGAATCTAAATATCGAATAAAATCGTAAGGTTCAAATCCCGTAAGCACTTTCCCGAAAATATCTTTTTTATAGCCCTTTCACAATAACAAAAAAGAGAGCACCGCTTTTGCGGTGCTCTCTTTTTTGTTATTGTCTCCTATAGGTGAAAGGACTTGAACGGTCGGTAGTGAATGTCGCTCCGGGGGAGCGGCAGAGCCGACCGGACCGGAGAAGCGAACCCCGAAGGGGTGAGAAGCGCGTAAGCGCGGAGCGAAGCGACTGAAGAAGTCGAGGGCGGAGAATCAAGTCCTGTCTCCGCAACCAAAAAGAAAAGTCGCGCAGGCGGCTTTTTCTTTTTGTACTCTTCACTTTTCTCTTTTCACTCTTCACTTTTCTCTAAATTTCCCCGAGCGACTTTCCCAGAGAAGAGATAAGAGAGAAGAGAGAAAAGGTAGCTTTTCGCTGTGGCGAAAAGCGGTTTTTATTATAAAATCGTGTGTATCTTTTTCGGCACCTCTTCTCAGTAACAAAAAGAGAGCATCGCTTTTGCGATGCTCTCTTTTTGTTGCTGTCTCCGCAACCAATTAAAACAAAAGAGCATCGCAAGCGCGATGCTCTTTTGCTTTAATTGTCTTTTACGGATGGAAGGACTTGAACGCTCGGTACAGATTTGCTTTTCGGGGTTTTTTCTCTACGGTAACGATACATCTTGAATTTTTTTATGAGAAATGGTATATTGAAAAAGAAAAGACTGCCGTTTTGAGAGTTATCCTCGGAGGTTTTTATGATAGACGATAAAAAGTGCATTCTTGTAGCGGATGACGATGCGCAGATCCGTCAGATCCTGCAGCTGTTGCTTTCAGCGGAGGGGTATGCCGTGGTAACGGCTGAGGACGGGCTCCGTGCCGCGGAAATGGCGGGAGACGTGATCGACTTATATCTGCTTGACGTGGATATGCCGGGGCAAAACGGTATCGTGACTGCCGCGCAGATACGCGCGCGCTTTGAAACGCCTATTATCTTCCTTACCGCCTACTCCGGTGAATCTGATAAGGTCCTCGGGTTTTCCGTGGGGGCAGACGATTACATTATAAAGCCTTTTTCGAGCGCTGAGCTGCTTTTGCGTATACGCGCAGTATTGAGAAGAAGTGTGTTAGGCTCCGCATCCGTCAAACGGGAAAACGGTCTTGCCATCGGCGATGTTGTTTTAGATACGGACAGTCAATCTGTTTTGCGTAACGGCGAGCGTATCGCGCTTACTTATACGGAATACAAAATATTGGAGCTGCTTGCCTGCCACCGCGGCAAGATATATTCGCTGGATAATATCTATCAGAGCATTTGGAATGAGAACGCTGTCGGCGACAGTACCATTATGGTACACATCAAAAACATACGCAAAAAACTGGGGGATGATTCCAAAAATCCCTCGTATATAAAAACGGCCTGGGGAAAGGGTTATTACATTGACTGACGGAAGATCAAAAAGACGGCGCAAGCTTGCTTACGAGATACTCGGACTTATCGGGATCAGCGCGCTGGTTGCCGCAATGCTGTTTTATGTACTTTCTTTGAGTGCCTCGGCGATAGTGGAAGCATATTGCTTTGATAACGGCGTCGTTATGACTGAGTTTGAATGGCTTGAAGCGGACCGCTGGATATTTACTCTGAGCGGAATTCTTTCAGCTGTCGGCTTCAGCTTACTGTTTTTGGTACTGTTAAACGACCGCATAATATATATCCGTACTATTACGGAGGGCATCAATGCTCTGCAAAACGGGGAAAGCGGCGCCGCTCTCCCTATTGAGGGTAAAAATGAGCTGACCGAGCTTGCGGCTGCTATCAACTATATGTCGGCGACACAGCAACAGCTGCGCGATAAGGAGCATGCGCTTGCACGTGAAAAGGAACAGTTTATCCGCACGCTCTCCCACGACATACGCACACCGCTTACCTCTGTTTTGGCATATTCCGAATTCCTTGCGGGTGAAAACAGTATCTCCTCCGAGGAGCAGAAGGCGTATCTTCAAATGATTAGAAAAAAGGCAGAGCAGATCCGTGATCTGACCGAGCTTCTTTTGGATACAGACAAGCGCGACCCCGAGCGATTTGATGATGCCAAATTGCTGATGGAACAGCTTGCGGCTGAATTTGAGGAAGAACTGGAGGAGAGGTTCCGCGTTTGCACAGATCTTTCGCGTTGCGGTTCATTTGCCGGTACTTTTGACGTGCGTGAGCTGCGGAGAATATTCGATAATCTAAGCTCTAACGTACAAAAGTACGCCGATCCCGGGCAGCAGATCGGTTTAAGCATCAGCACGGATAACGGCGAGCTGTGCATCAGCCAGACAAACGGTATTGCGTTGCACCCCGAGAAAACGGACAGCTGCAGACTTGGTATCAACAGTATTCGCCGCATTGCACAGAATTACGGCGGTACGGTCGATGTAATTCAGAATGCCGATTCGTTTTCAATTAGCGTTAAACTTTTGGAGTTTTAACAGATTTTTTTAGATTTCTTTAGAATTTCCTGCCCGATTTCTTTAGATTTTGGTGTTATCATATAGCCAAAGAGAGGCATGCCCGTCTCTCTTACGCGTAGAAAACATAACATCAAATCAAACAAAACGAAAGTGAGGAAATTAAATGATTACTTTTTTGGATCTGCTTGTTATTGTAAGTATGCTTCTTATCACCGTTGCTTTGCTGTCTTCGGTGCTGATGTTCCTTATCAAAAGCAGTAAGGTTCGCCGTGTGTGCTTTTATCTCGCAGCGGCTCTCGGCGTATACGTCGGCTGGGTAGGCATTCGGATCAACCGGCTCGGATTTTATCATCAGGCAGTTCTCGCCGCAGTGCTTGCTTTGGTAAGCATCGGTGCCTTTGTTTGGGAGCGAGTAAAGAAAAACGACGACAGAGCATTTCTGTATGCCCGTATCGCCGCCGCTGTATCCCTTGCCGTTGGTATTGCAAACGCACTGCTAATTTGAATTTAAAAATACGGGTCTGCGTTCGGGACGCGTTATTGCCGCATCGGAGCTTAATAATATGAAGGTGTATGAAATGGAATATTCGGAGATCATTGAGAAATTCGAATTAAACGACAGAATAACCGAGTGCCGTCCGTATGGCGCGGGGCATATAAACTCCACGGTTCTTCTGACGGCGGAAAGCGGGAAAAAGTATATTTTGCAGGCTGTAAATACCGAAGTGTTCCGCGACCCCGAGGGGGTAATGGAGAATATTGCGAGGGTAAGCGCGCATCTTGCGGCAAAAGAGAGGGACAGCCGCCGCGTAATGACGGCTGTCCCCGCAAGGGACGGCACTTATCTTTACCGCGCAGAGGGAAAGGCTTGGCGTGTGCTTGATTACGTTGAGGACTCGCTGTGCCTTGAACTTCCCGAAAGCGAGGCTGACGTGTACGAGTGCGGCTTCGGATTCGGCAAATTTCAGCGCCTGCTTTCGGATTTTGATGCAAGCGCTCTTTGTGAGACTATCCCCGATTTTCACAACTCTCCCAAAAGATATGCCGATCTGCTTGCCGCCGCAGAGCGCGACGTTTGCGGCAGGCTCGGTACCGCTAAAGACGAGCTTGCGTTTATAAAGGACCGCGAGCCGCTTGTTTCGATGCTGTATGATGCGCATAAAAAGGGTATCATCCCCCTGCGCGTAACGCATAACGATACAAAAATAAACAACGTACTTCTCGACAAAAATACCCGCAAGGCGCTTTGCGTTATTGATCTTGATACGGTGATGCCGGGATTTTCCGTAAACGATTTTGGCGACGGCGTCCGCACCTCAGCAGCTACAGCAGCCGAGGACGAAAGCGATCTTTCCAAGGTGCATTTCGATCTTCCGCTATATAAAGCGTACGCAAAAGGCTTTATCGACGGATGCGGAGGCAGACTTACCAAAGAGGAAATAATGCTTTTCCCAGAGGGCGCGATGCTGATGACGCTTGAGTGCGGAATGCGTTTTCTTACCGATTATCTTTCGGGGGATACGTATTTCAAAACCGCTTATGCCGAGCATAATCTTGTGCGTTGCCGAACACAGCTGAAGATGGTTGCTGAAATGGAGGAAAAGCTCTCGGAGATGCGGGCGCTGTTGGGGGCTATAGAATAAAAACAAGAGCGTTGCCGCGGCAACGCTCTTGTTTTGTAGGGGACGGCTCCCAATGTCCCGTTCATTTTATTCGCGGACGAGCGATGCTCGCCCCTACGATTGCGCGTAATTTCCGTAGGGGCGACCATCGGTCGTCCGTTTTTGATTTTTATAAAGACGTTTTTCGGCGGGAGGACCAAGGCCCTCCCCTACGCGGAGAAGCGCTACGGTAGCCGTCCTTTTGATTATCTTATTTATTGCATCAATCCTCTTCCAATAACTTGGAAGGAGTTGTTTTTAATACCTGAGCTATCTTGAATAAGGTTTCAAGAGATACGCCGCGGACGGTGCCCGTTCCCTCAACTTGACCGACAAAGCTGACACTTTTGCCGATTAGCTCTGCAAAATATTCTTGCGTATAGCCGGCTTTTCGTCTGTAGTAAGCGATCTTTAATCCAAGCGTAATATACTTATCCGGAAATTCTGTCCTCATTTTTTCGCCCTTCTTTTCTTTATGTGTATATTTTATCGAAAAAACGAGCGAAATATTATAGACAATAATTGCAGATATATTTACTTAAAGTAAATGATAATGTATACTAAGTAAAAAAACATTTACTTTGGAAAAAATATATGCAAAAATACACCTGTTGCTTTTTCGGTCACAGAAGTATAACTGTGACGGAGGAGCTGAGAGAAAAGCTGCATTTGGAAATTGAAGACCTCATTATCAATAACGGAGTAAACACCTTTTTGTTTTGCGGAAAAGGATGCTTTGATCGATTGTGTCTCGAGACCGTAACAAGGCTAAAAGAAAAGCACACTCACATAAAGCGGATTTATGTGAGGGCAGAATATCCGTATATCAATGATTGGTATGAGAGATCGTTGCTTAAAATTTACGATGAGACTTATTACCCCGAAAATATAATAGGTGCAGGAAAATTCGTGTACGTCGAGCGGAATATCGAAATGATAAAGAGGAGCAGGTATTGTATAGTATATTACAACGAAGAAGAAGCGCCGAAGAACCGCAAGAGCGGGACAAAAATTGCAATCGGCTATGCGAGAAGATACGGAAAAGAGATAGTTTTCATAAACGGTCAGTCGGGATAGGCAAGGCCGCGCTGTTCTTTGTCGCGCGCCGCAAGGCCGCGCTGTTCCGCCATATATTGCAAATTCCGGAGTTTGTAATACCAATAAAAAGGAAGAGCGTTGCCGCGGCAACGCTCTTCCTTTTTATTAAAGATTGTAGTACTTTTCGAATTCTGCGGGGTGGGGGATCTTTGCGAGCTCGGCTGTCTCTGCGCGCTTGGACTTGATGAAGTTCTTGATAAGGATCTCGGGGAACACGCCGCCTGCGGTGAGGTAATCGTGGTCGGCTTCAAGTGCGTTGAGCGCTTCGTCGAGGTTGGTGGGAAGACCCTTGAGCTTCGCCTTCTCTTCCTCGGGAAGAGTGTAAAGGTTAACGTCGTAGGGGCCCCAGCCGTTTGCGTGGGGATCTATTTTGTTCTTTACTCCGTCAAGGCCTGCCATAAGGATGGCTGCGTAGCAGAAGTAAGGATTGCAGGTAGCATCGGGGTTGCGGAGCTCGAAGCGGCGCTTGTCGGGGCTCTTTGCATAAGCGGGAATACGGATGACCGCACTGCGGTTGGAGGTCGCGTAGCCTACGGTCACGGGAGCCTCAAAGCCGGGAACAAGGCGCTTGAAGGAGTTGGTGCTGGGGTTGGTTATAGCGCAAAGGGAAGCAATGTGCTTCAGAAGTCCGCCCATAAAGTAGTGTGCGGTCTCGGAGAGGTGTGCGTATCCGTTATCGTCGGAGAACACGGGCTTGCCGTCCTTCATGAGAAGCATATGAACGTGCATTCCGCTTCCTGCCTCGCCGTATACAGGCTTGGGCATAAAGGTCGCGGTCTTGCCGTACTTGAGTGCGGTGTTGTGGATGATGTACTTTATCATCATCGTAGCATCAGCCATATGAACTACCTCGCCGAGCTGAGGTTCGATCTCGAACTGGCCGGATGCTGCAACCTCGGGGTGGTGGTAGTTTATTTCAATGCCGGCATCCTTCATCAGCATGCACATCTCGCTGCGGCATTCGTAGGAAACGTCAAACGGCTTTGCGATGTGGTAGTTCTTCTGCTTGGGAACGATAACTCCGAGCCCATCCTCTGCGCTGTTCCAGTAGGACTGCTTGGCATCCACGGAAGAACCGATGTAATTGCCGCCCACGCTCCAAGATACGTTATCGAAAAGATAGAACTCAAATTCGGGGAGAATGAGCATAGTGTCGGCAATGCCGCTTGCCTTCATCTCTTCAACAGCAGCCTTGATGATGTTTCTGGGATACTGGGGGAGAGGACGGTTTGCGGGAGTGTCGATTATCATCGCGTTACCCGTCATTGAAAGGGTGGGGATGGAACAGAAGGGATCGACAGTTGCAGTCTCGGGATCAGGGATGAATACCATATCGCTCTTCTCAACTACTGCATATCCGTAGTTGGAAGCATCAAAGCCGATGCCGCTCTTCATAGTCTCTTCGGAAAAGTTTTCGGCAGGAATGGTAACGTGACGGTACTGACCGTTGATGTCGACCATCTTGAAGTCAACCATTTTAATGCCGTTTTCGCGGATAAAATTAACTATACCGGGAATCGTTTTTTCCATAGTATGCTCCTTAATTTATATGAAGAATATAATATACACGCAGTAATTTTAGCACACAAAAAAACCGATGTCAACTTGTAGAAAATGTATTTTGAAAGATTTTGGCAAAAAATATTGTTAAAACATTGACAAGTATACAAATATATGATATTATCTGCGTGCGAAAAGCAAAAAAACAATCATAGGAGAACCAAAATGAAGAGAATCGTTTCCCTTATCCTTGTTATTTGTATGACAGCTGTGTTATTCGCTTCTTGCGGTGCCAAGGCTCAGAATTATGAGCTGGGTATCGGTATGGCAGTTTCCTCAAACAATGCAAGTCTTAAATATTCCGCAACCGTTGCGGCAGTAGTTGTTGATGCTGAAGGAAAGGTAGTTGAGTGCCGTTTGGATGCTATTGACATCACTGCAAAAATTGAGAACGGCGCAGTAGTTAAGTCTTCCGACTTCAAGTCTAAGGCCGAGCTGGGCAAAGCTTACGGTATGCTTTCCGATTACGGCTCCAAGCTTGCTGAGTGGGATGACCAGGCTAAGTATTTTGAGAACGCCGTAAAGGGCAAGACCGTCAGCGAGATCGCCGCGCTGAAGACAGGTGATGCCGCTCTTACCGCAGGCTGTACCATTGACGTTACCGATTTTGTAAAGGCTGTTGCAAACGCTATGAACAGCGCCCAGAAGGTTGCCTTCTCCACCGCTTCCGCCATTACCGTCGGTGTTACCGTTAACGGCTCTGTTGCCGATAAGAACGGCAACGCAAGCTACGAGACCGCAGCGAGCGCAGTTGTTCTTGCTGACGGCAAGGTGGCTGCTGCTCTCGTTGACTGTGCGGACGGCTCCATCGCTGTTGAAAACGGCGAAGGCACCGCCCTTAACTATGCAGGCTCCAAGCTTGAGCAGGGCGATAACTACAATATGGTTACCTACGGCGGCGCAAAGGCCGAGTGGTACGTGCAGGCTAAGACCTATGCGGCAACCGCAGTGGGCAAGACCGCATCCGAGGTCGCTTCCCTCGCTACCGAGGGTGTAGCAGGCTGCACCATTGCAGTTGATGCTTACAAGGCAGCTATCGTTGAAGCTGTTCAGTACGCCCGCTAAATCATTGAAACGAAAAAGGTTGTAAGGACTCGAATCCTTACAACCTTTTTTATATCTTCAATGCGGATATCGCTTCCAAGGCTTCGGCTTCGCTTCTGCCGAAGGTTCCGTGCTTTGTGCGGGAGGCGTAAAGCTCGCGGTGCTCGTCAGTTAAGGTATGTATCACGCGTGCGGTCCTGCATCTGCCGTCATCAAGCTTTTTGAATTTGAAGCCAACGAACAGCTCGTGGCCGTTTTCACATTTTCCGAGGGCGATATACTTGTACGGGTTTTGCGATGCAAAGCCGTAGCATGCGGCGCATTCTCCGCATACGGGACAATCGAAATCCGTCATTTCCGTGTCGGTCAGAACGTCACTCTTTTTTTCATAGATGCGGACATGCCCTTGTGGGAGCTCCTTTTCCTCGGATTTTTTGGTAAAACGCCCACGTATCTCGTCATATTCGCCTATTGCCGCCTTGATATCAAGATGTGCGAATATGCAAGCGGTGTTCAGCGCGTCGTTTAAGGCGTCGTGCGCTTCAAGCGCAGGCTCACCGAGCATCTCCATCGCACGGGAGAGGGATATCTGCCTTTTTTCCTTTGTCACTCTGTCGTCAAATATCGGCTGAAGGTCATAATGGGGAGGGATGAGCGCATCGTCAAGCCCGTGGACGAGCGCGTTTGTTTTCAGCATCGGTATATCGTCCGGCCCCCAGGTAAAAATGGCAGAGTCTGCACCGCACCAATCCAAAAACGAAAAATAAGCGGAAGGGAAATCTGCAGCAGAGTGCAGCTCTTCCTCGGTTATGTGAGTCAGCGCCTTTACCCATTTTTGCATCTTTTTATAGTATTTAGGTGCAACCATGGTTTTGAAGGTGGAAACGGTGTTCATTTCCTCATCAAGCTTTATTGCGCCGATCTCTACTATTTCCCCGTGCAGAGGCACGGGTTTTTTTATCATTCTTGCGGGATGGGCGGGCTGATTCCATTCCATATCAAGTATAATATAATTCATTTCATGCTCCGTTTCTTATGCTTCGATTATTCTATCACAGGAATTCAATAATCTCAACCGTTTTTTTGCTTTATAGGAAAAAACTTCGTTAATTATTTAATTATTACAAAAACATCCTCAAAATAGGCGATTTAATTGACAAAACTGCTTTTTTTGTTTATAATGTTAAATTGGTGGAGAATGAGTTGAAAGCAGGTGATATTTTAAATGAGATTAAAGCTCACAGCTCTTGTTCTCTTTCTTACCCTTCTTGTTATTTCACTTGTTTCCTGCTCTTCAAAGCAGACAGAACCGCAGGTGCGTTCTTATTTCAATTGGTTTGATACCGTAAGCAGTATATATTCCTACGCGGAGGACGGCGAGGATGTTTTTCTCGATAACTGCGCCGCTGTTACCGAGGTGCTTGAAAGGTATCACCGTCTGTTCGATATATACTATGAATACGCGGGCGTGAACAATCTTTGCACGGTAAACCGAAGTGCGGGTAAAGCTCCCGTAGAAGTGGACGTGGAGCTTATCGACTTTCTTGAATACGCAAAGGAGATATATTCACTCACAAACGGCGAGATGAATGTTGCTCTCGGCGCCGTGCTGAAGCCGTGGCACGACTGCCGTGCGGAGGCAAATGACGGCGGCGCGGCTCTTTTGCCGGATGCCGAGGTGTTAAGAGAGGCACAGAAGCACACGGATATAAATTGCATCGTTATCGACCGTGAGGCATCGACCGTGTATATCTCAGATTCCGATGCACGCATCGACGTGGGTGCGCTCGGTAAAGGCTATGCCGCCGAAAGGGCGGCGGAGGCGCGCCGCGCACGCGGAGTAAGCTCCTACGTTTTGAATATCGGCGGTAACGTGCGCTGTATAGGCACGCGCCCTTCGGGGGACGGTTGGGTGACCGGTATTACAAATCCCGATAAAAGCTCGGACGAGCCGTTTGTGTGCAGAGTGGAGCTGAAGGATTCCTCCTGCGTTACCTCGGGTAATTACGAGCGTTTTTACACCGTAAACGGCAAAAAATACCACCACATCATAGATAAGGACACACTTTATCCCTCCGAGCATTTTGCGCTTGTTTCCGTTATCTGCAAGGACAGCGGACTTGCGGACGGACTGTCGACTGCACTGTTTTGTATGAGCTATGAGGAAGGATTGGCGCTTGTTTCCGGTATTGAGGGAGTCGAGGTGCTTTGGGTAAAGGAAAACGGTGAAATATATACTACCTCGGGATTTGATAATCTTTTGATCAATAAACGTTGAAAAACGAAAGGATAAATTATGTTTGGGTTTAAGTTTTTGGGTAATACCCGCGTTCCCCACCGCAAGAATACGGCCGGAATGCCTGCGGTAAGGATGCCTGCGCCTGATGAGGTGCTGCTTCACGTTTCGCAGAACATCGGTGCACCCGCAAAAATAGTTGTAAAAGCAGGAGACGAGGTAAAGGTCGGTCAGGTAATTGCCGAGGCGGGCGGTTTTGTTTCCGCTCCCATTCACGCATCCGTTTCCGGCAAGGTAACAAAGGTCGAAAAATACCTAACCTACGGCGGACAGTTCGTTGATGCCGTGCGGATAGCAAGCGACGGACTTATGACCGTACACGAAAGCGTTGTACCGCCGGATGTAAATGACCTTGACAGTTTTGTTGAGGCAGTACGAAGATCCGGCGCCGTGGGACTTGGCGGCGCAGGATTTCCCACCGCAGTAAAGCTGGAGGCGGCAAAAAAGGGAACCATCCGCACACTTGTGATCAACGGCGCGGAGTGCGAGCCCTATATAACCAGCGACACACGTACAATGCTCGATGATACGGACAGTGTGGCATATGGTATCGCTTTGCTTGAAAAGTATATACCGCAGATCGAAAAGATCTATATCGGTATCGAAGCTAACAAGCCAAAGTGTATCGAGAAGCTGACGGAGACCTTCAAAGACGACGAAAAAGTAACAGTTAAAAAGCTGCCTGCGCTTTATCCTCAGGGATCGGAGAAGGTGCTTGTGCACAACACAACGGGCAAGGTAGTTCCCGCAAAAAAGATACCGGCTGATATCGGAGTTCTTGTTATGAACGTAAGCACCCTTGCGTTTGTTGCAAGATATATAAAAACGGGTATGCCCCTCGTAGAGCGTACCGTGACCCTCGACGGTTCTGCCGTTAAGGAGCCTAAAAACGTAATTGTACCCGTTGGTACGCCGATCTCTAAGGTCATTGAGTTCTGCGGCGGACTTAAAGAAGAAGCGGGTAAGGTGCTGTACGGCGGTCCTATGATGGGTGTGTGCGCTTGGAACACATACGATCCCATTCTGAAGAATACCTACGCTGTTACGGCCCTTAATAAAAAGGAC
>JAZQJQ010000052.1:0-11764 GCA_045541735.1 Eubacteriales bacterium | reverse complement strand
CCAAAAAGCGGCGAGCTTATGAAGAAGCGCGCCGTTTTTTACTTGTTACCGCTTCACTATTCACTCGCATTACCGATTCATATTAACATATTTTTTACTGTTTGTCAATCACGGCGGTGTTTATGAGAACGTTCATTGAATAAATAATTAGTAATACAAACGAAAATCCGTTCACTTTCGTGAACGGATTTTCGTTTGGTGGAGCATACGGGATTCGAACCCGTGACCCCAACACTGCCAGTGTTGTGCGCTCCCAACTGCGCTAATGCCCCGTTGCAGTTAGTATAACAAAGGCTTTTGCATTTGTCAACACTTTTATGATCGTTTTTGGTTGTATACATCGGAATTTTTCCCATATTCTACTCCTATTTTCATTGACACATTACCGAAAAAAGCTTTATAATATAGTTGATATTTTTAGCCATATCTTTTTTCTCACGGCGTACTAATAGGAGAAATTTTATGAAAAACCGCAATAATTTAAGTGTTATTCTTAAAAGGACAGCTTGCGGCGCACTTGCGGCGCTGACGGTATTTTCCGCTTCAGGATGTGCAAACGGCACCGCAGTTGACACGACTGACTCGACCCTCGATACAACTGTACCCGTTACCACCGAAGCAGTAACACTTGATCCCAATGCTCCCGATCCCGCTTATCCGGAGACAGATTACAAGATCATATCCAAAGAAGACTACTTATCCAAAACTACCGCAGGATTTATAGCCCAGCTTGTAGGTATGGTATCGGGTAACGAGTTTGCAACCCTTTCAAACGGCAGATGCATAGTAGGACTTCCCGACAGCTGGTACGAATTCTGCAACGGGCCGTATGCCGGCAACACAAAGAATATGAAGCACGGCGACAAGCTCCGTGTAAACGGTGAGACCGGAATCAACGAGGTCTGGATGGACGACGACTTCAGCGTTGACGTTTTTAACCAGTACAGCCTTGAAAAGATGTACAAGACATACGGCACGGTCAGCGCAAAGGTCGTCAGCGACGGTTGGATAGATTACGACATCTGGGATATGGGCGGCGGCCAGAAAAAGGTCGGTGCTTACGGACTTATAAACCGCAACAACTTTTTGCCTCAGTTTGCCGGCAACACTGAATACGGCAACTGGTACAGCTATAATACGGAGTGCTATATCGCGACCGATACACTTGGAATGACGGCGGCAGGTATGCCCGATGTCGCCGCAAGCCTTGCAAAGACCTTCGGCCAGGTCACGGGTGACCGCGATAACCTCGGATTCGCGCAGATGTTTGCCGCTATGGTCTCGATGGCGTACTTTGAAAGCGATATAGACACACTTATAAGAGAATCTTCCAAAGTCTTTCCCGAAGGTTCGTGGCAGCTTGAGCTTATTGACGAGCTTTACGCCCTTTACGAAAAATACCCTTCTGACTGGCGAGTTGCCTACAAACAGCTTGAAAAAAAGTATTACGTACACGGCGACACAAGAAGCTCCAACACAACGATCAACTGCGGCTTTATGATACTCGACCTTCTCTACGGCGAAGGCGATTACGAAAAGACCTGTAAGATAGGTTCCCTTGCAGGTTATGACTGCGAGACCACATGCGGCATAGCGCTCACTATACTCAGCGTTATGAAGGGTATGGAGATACTGCCCGAGAAGGCAAACGAGCTTATCTGGCAGGACGGCAAGGGCGTTCTTGTCAACCGTCCCATCCCCGGTGCGGCTGATGACGTATATATGCATGCAGCAAAGCTTGAAGAGAGGATGAAGATAGCCGACATTGTTGATAAATTCGTAAAGAACTTTGAAAGCGTGCTCGTAGAAAAAGGCGGTCATATCGACGAAAAGTTCTACTACATCCCCGTAGAAGAGCTTGGATCACCCGAGGGTATCGAAATACAGAACTGCGGCTTTGAAAACGGCAATCTTGACGGCTTTACAGTAAAAGGCAGCGCTGAGATCAGTCCCCTTGCAACAATGGGACTAAAGGCGGCAAAGCTTACGGGAGAGACGGAGCTTTATACCGCTGTAAACGGACTCAAGGTCGGTGCCACCTACAAGCTTACACTATATGTTAACTCCACCGAGACCGCAACCACCTACATATTTGCAAGGAAAGCAGGCGGGGAAGGCACCTGCGTTTCCGTAAACAGAACTGTGGGAACTTCCGTGTACGAAGCGCAGAGATCCGTTAGACGCTCGCTTGTATTTGAAGCGACAGCCGAAACAATGGAGATCGGTGTTATATTCAAGGCGATGCGTACAGCAGACTATGCCGTTATAGACCAATTTCTCTTAAACCGCATTGAGGAGAACTCCGTTGGCACGGTAACGATCAAAAACGAAGCCGCAAACGGCGTTTACCTTAACACACTCTCTCTTACAGTTGAATCCGATACGGACAAGGAAGCTTTCATAAAGCTTAAATTCGCGAACGCAGCGGGAAGCTTTGTTACCGCGAATATTACGCTCAACAGAAAAGCTTACAGGGCAACAGCATTTTATAAAACTGCAACCGCACCCGCGGGATATACGTCTTCGGATTGCGTACTTATTCCCGTCGTACTGAAGAAAGGCTCTAACACCGTTTCCCTTAATTACGGCGGAAGACTTACGGTTACAGAAGCAACCGTAATAACGGTCGATGAGCGCTGGTGATCAAAAAAACGACCTTCGGCTCCCCATTTACAGCGGGGAGCCGCTTTTCTTCTTAATAATTCATATAAATTTCACATAAAAGTGTTTTTATTTTAATATATGTGTTTTATAATAGAGTAAAATGGATAAATTTTTCTTGGAGAAGAAAATGAAGGAAAAAGAACCCGAAAATTTAATACCTAACGATGGGGATATGCAGGAAAAACTAAAAGAGCTATTCAACACTGACACAGTAGAATGGATGCAGCAGAAAACGCGCGCTTATTTTGATCTTATCTCATACTACCGTTGCGCTATGATGGAGGTCGAGACTAAACTCAATGTCCTAAATGAAGAATACTCTATGCGTTTCGACCGCAACCCGATAATGACAATAAAAAGCCGCATAAAAAGTATCGACAGTATAAGAGGCAAGCTGAAAAGAAAGGGGCTGCCCTTTACACTGGAAGCTCTTGCAGATAACGTATATGATGTCGCGGGTCTGAGAGTGATCTGCGCGTTCCGCGAGGATGTATATTCAATCGCCCAAGCGCTTCTTTCACAGGACGATATCACCCTCATAAAACGAACAGACTACATAGAAACCCCAAAACCCAACGGCTACAGAAGCCTCCACCTTATAGTTGAAGTCCCGATATTTCTTGCAAGTGAAAAACGCAAAATGAAGGTGGAACTGCAGCTGCGTACAGTCGCAATGGACTGGTGGGCAAGCCTTGAACATCAGCTGAGATACAAAAAAGATACAGTCTTCACCGATGAGATGTCAAAGGAGCTTAGTTACTGCGCGGCAGTAAGTGCAGACCTTGACGAACGAATGAACAAATTAAAACGCGCTGTTGATACCACAGACAGCGCAAGCGAAAATAACGAGGTACACAATGCTTGAACTAAAAAACATAAAAAAGATCTATCCGGCAGGAAACGGCACTGTAGATGCCCTGCGCGGTGTAAGTCTTT
Source organism: Eubacteriales bacterium (assembly GCA_045541735.1). Taxonomy (GTDB): domain Bacteria; phylum Bacillota; class Clostridia; order Oscillospirales; family CAG-272; genus RUG12395. The sequence goes on along the minus strand of JAZQJQ010000052.1, from coordinate 8,164 downwards.
CATTCCGTGACAGTGAGTTTGTTTCCATCCTCGGCCCGTCCGGCTGCGGAAAGACAACTATGCTTAATATCATCGGCGGTCTTGACAAGTATACAACAGGTGACCTTATTATTAACGGCCGCTCCACCACGGATTTTAAGGACCGAGACTGGGACGGATACCGCAACCACTCCGTAGGTTTTGTTTTCCAAAGCTACAATCTCATCCCTCATCAGTCTGTACTAAGCAACGTTGAGCTTGCGCTCTCTCTTTCCGGAGTTTCCAAAAGCGAAAGAAGAAAGCGAGCTGTCGCCGCGCTTGAAAAGGTAGGACTTGGAGACCAGCTAAAAAAGCGCCCCGGCGAAATGTCAGGCGGTCAGATGCAGAGAGTTGCCATTGCGCGTGCTATCGTAAACGACCCGGATATTATCCTTGCAGACGAACCCACAGGCGCGCTTGACAGCGAGACGAGCGTTCAGGTAATGGAGATACTCAAGGAGATAGCGAGAGACAGGCTTGTAGTCATGGTAACACATAACCCCGAGCTCGCTGAAAAATATTCCACCCGCATTGTCAGAATGCTTGACGGCGAAATACTGAGCGACAGCATGCCCGTAAATGACGATGAACACAAATTGCTTACCGCCAAGCACAACGAGCCGGCAAGAACCAAGGAAAAGAAGCCTACGCTTTCATTCTTTACATCCTTCGGTCTTTCACTAAACAATCTTTTCACTAAAAAGGGGCGCACAGCGCTTACGTCTTTTGCCGGCAGTATCGGTATTATCGGAATTGCTCTTATTTATGCAGTATCTCAGGGTATGACCACATATATCAACACCGTGCAGGAGGATACGCTTTCATCATATCCGCTTACGCTTGAAGCACAACACACCGACCTTGGATCGCTTATGGAATCTTTTATGCAGGCAGCCGGTTCCTATGCAGAACACGGTAAGGATGCGGTATACCAAAAAACCGCGCTTTACGACCTTGTAAACGCGATGACAAGTATGGAGACCAAGCAAAACGACCTCGAGGCATTTAAGAACCATATAGAAGATCTGATGAACTCAGAAAACGATGAGAACTCTGATATCAAAGATGCTATAAGCGGTATACAGTACACTTACAACACTGATCTCACCGTATACACACAGAACGTAGACGGAGATATAATCCTATCGGATTCTCAGGAGCTTATCCGTAAGATACTGGCAAAATCCTTCAGCAGCATGGGCATGGGCGGTATGATGGACTCTAACAGCAGCTCCTCATCTATGCCATCTATAATGGGGGTGAGTTCTCTGACCATGTGGCAGGAAATGCTTTCGGGAACGGACGGCAGACTTATAAATCCCATACTTGAAAAACAATACGAACTTATTTACGGTTCTTGGCCTAACAGCTATAACGAAATTATACTGGTAGTAGATGAAAACAACGAGCTCGACGATATGACGCTTTATGCCCTTGGACTCAAATCCGAGGAGGAGATTGATGAGATAGTTAATGCCGCGCTTAACCGTACCGAGCTTAAAAACGAGCAGAAGAAATGGAGCTATGAGGAGATCTGCTCTATGGAATTTTGCACCGTTATAGGAGCAGACTGTTATAAGCTTGATGAAAGTACAGGACTTTACACCGACCTTCGGATAACCGAAGCGGGACTCCGCTATCTATACGATAACGGACTGAAGCTCAAGGTGACCGGCATAATCCGCCCCAATGAAGATGCAGTTGCAGCTATGCTTACCGGTTCCATTGGCTATACAAAAGCGCTTACCGAATATATCATCGAAAAAACAGCTTCTGCCCCCTCCGTAAAGGCACAGCTGGATGATCCTGCACGCGATATATTCTCAGGCCTTCCCTTCCGCGATAACAACAGCATTACCAACGAACAGAAGGCAGAAAACTTCAAAAATTACGTTGCTGAGCTCACAGACGAGGAAAAAGCAAATGCGTATATAACCATTATGTCGATCCCGTCGGACGAAATGCTTAGCTCGTCCGTTGGCGAAATAATGCAGAAGATGACCCGCAAGGATATGGAACAAGCGCTTCTGAGCGGTATTTCCCAGCAGACGGGAATGGCAAAAACCGAGCTTGAAAGCTATGTTTCGGAAATGAGCGACGAAGATCTTAACGAACTCTTTGAGCAGATCATTGCAGAGCAGGTAACTGCACAGTACGCCGCAGGCGTACAAGCTCAGCTTGCGCCTATGTCCGTTCCTCAGCTTGCAGGGGCACTCGATATGTCTCTTCCCTCTTATACTGTCGAACAGTGTGTAAAATACTATGATGCTGTGCTTGAGTTTTCAGCATCCTCATATGATTTGAACGTGCTGAAGCTCGGCTACGTGGATATCGATATCCCCTCAACTGTCAACATCTTTGCCTCTACCTTTGAAGAAAAGGATGTTATCGAGGATATGATATCCTCGTATAACGATGGCGTAGACGAAACACAAAAGATAAGTTATACCGACTACGTAGGACTTATGATGTCCTCCGTTACGACCATAATAAATGCCATAACATACGTGCTTATCTCCTTTGTTGCCGTATCACTTATCGTTTCATCCATAATGATAGGAGTTGTTACGCTGATTTCCGTTCAGGAGAGGACCAAGGAGATAGGTATACTCCGCGCTATAGGCGCCTCTAAAAAGAACGTATCGGGAATGTTTAACGCGGAAACGGTAATAATAGGCTTCACATCGGGTCTTGTGGGTGTTATCACCACCTACCTGCTCTGCATCCCGATAAACATCATACTTCACAGCTTAACGGGAATAAACAACCTGAACGCACAGCTTCCGCTCCCTGTTGCCGTTCTGCTTGTCGCTATCAGTGTTATGCTTACGCTTGTCAGCGGCATAATCCCCTCGCGCAGCGCCGCAAAGAAGGACCCCGTTGTAGCACTCCGAACAGAATAAAAAAACAAGAGGATATAATGACAAATTCGACGGTAAAGAAATTAGACTTTTCTCCCGTATCGCTCGCTGACCGCGAACGATACCTTGACCATCTTAACGAAAACGGAGAGTTCGGCTGCGAATTTTCCTTTGCAAATCTATATCTTTGGGGAAGGCAGAATATCGCATTTGAACACGGCTGCGCTTTGATATTCTCGCATTTTAACAGAAAAAGCGTATATCCCTTCCCCGTCGGAAACGGAGATATCAATGCGTGTATCGATGCAATTATTGCCGATGCCGAGGCAAGAGGTATCGCCTGCCGTATCACGGGAATAACAGCCGCAAAACGGGAACAGCTTGAAATACTCTATCCCGGCAAGTTTTCCTTTCATTGCGATGACGGCACCTTTGACTATGTTTACGCGATCGAAGACCTTGCAGAGCTCAAGGGCAAAAAATACCACTCCAAGCGCAATCATTACAACCGCTTTTTGGAAATATACTACGGCTACTCCGTTACGCCGATAACACCGGAAAACACAGATGTTGTAAAGGATGCGGCAGAAAAATGGTATGCTCTCAGACTTGAAGCCGATCCGCATGCGGATCTGGAAATGGAACGTGTTGCTCTTATGCGCGGGCTGCGTAATTTCGAAGCTCTCGGTATGGACGGCATATATCTTGAAAAAGACGGAAATATAATGGCATTCACATTCGGAAGTTTTCTCTGCGGCGATACCTTTGACGTTCAGTTTGAAAAGGCTTTTACCGAATATAACGGCGCGTATGCCGCTGTAAACTGTGAATTTGCACGTTATCTCAGGGAAAAATATCCTAATCTTTCCTACCTTGACCGCGAGGAGGATATGGGCATAGAAGGACTCCGCAAGGCAAAGCAAAGCTATCACCCGCATCACCGAATACAAAAATGCTGGGCGCACTTAAAAGACAAAGATTTTGAGTATTGATACATCCTAACGAATCAAAAACAGCTGAAAGGAGGCGTGCTTCCTTTCAGCTGTTTTTTAACTGTTATTCTTTTGTCTGAAGAACTATCTCGGCAAGTGCCGCATAGTTGTTGCCTTCTTTAAGGTGAACTACGATCTCGATAGTCTCAATTGCCGTTCCCTCGGGGAGTTCGCGGAATGTTACAGTTACCGGCGCTCCGTCATCACCGCGGAATTTAAGATCCTTGATGATATACTGACCGTTAACAATAATGTCGCATGAGCCGGGGCAATACTCATTATATCTTGACGGATACAGATACATTGACACAACGTTTTCGGGTTTGTCCATAGTGATCTTTACCGTTCCGCCCTCATCAAGCGAATAAATGCTCGACATACGCGCCATAGCATCGCCGTCAAAGAGATAGTCGATTCCGCACTTGGAAGCAAACTCTGCTTTTTCTCCGGTGCCGCTGTACTTAAATCCGGTGGTTAGCTTATAATAACCGTTTACGCCTGAGGGCACCGGGCGCTTTACTTCGCTGGGGCCATCCACTGCAAGGGTTCCGTCCTCTCGGATAATGAGCTTGTCAATTGCAAGACTACGTCCCTTATCGGTGTTCGGAGGAACGGTGTGAACGTGGTACACAACGTAGATCTCCGTGCCGTCCGGTGAGCGCAGAATATTGCAATGACCGGGGCCGGTCACGGTATCACCGTTACCGGAAAGGATGCGGCTGTCCTTGGTCTTATCAAAGAATCTGAGCGGGTTGTCGGAGGTTGCATAACCTACCGAATAGTGCTGGGAAACGTAATAATTTGCGCTGTAAAGCAGATAGTAGGTGCCATTTTCCTTAAACACAACGGGGCCCTCATTCCAAAGGGTATTTCCGCTTTTAAGTTCCCAATCATATTCGGGAGTAGATATAAGTATAGGCTCGCCTATCATGCCGCTGAGATCGCTCTTCAGTTCAACGCCCCAGGTCTGGCTTGTTTTCTTTCCGTTAACGACGTTTGTCGAGCAGTCTTTGGAATAGTAGAAATAAATTCTTCCGTCGTCGTCAAAGAAAAGACTGGCATCTATAACGCTGAAATCGGGAGAAAAGAATGGTTTACCGTAGTTAAGAGTTTTGAATTTTCCGTCCGGCGTATCACAAACCGCAATATCAATGGAATGGTACTTTTCACCCATTGCGGAGAATATAAAGTAAAATTTACCGTTATACTCATACATTTCGGGCGCCCATCCCTTTTGTTTTGCCCAACCGGTATCGGAAAGCTTGAGAATGGGAGTTTCTTGCTTTGTCCAGTGAATAAGGTCTCTGGACTTACGTACATGGTACTGGGAACCGCCCGTGCAATAAAGATAATACATATCCCCGTGCTTTAATATAAAGGGGTCAGCAGTTCCGTCGCACAATTTATTAGTATAATAAGAATTATTATACGACATACCGTTATCTATCTCTGTCAATTCAATTACCTCCTCCGTTACAACCGGTTCTGTTGTATCAGGTGTTGCTGTCGTCTCTGCGGGTGTGTTTGCAGAGCAGGAGCACATCAGCAGAGCAAGCGTTAATAACAATGTTTTTTTCATTACACGTCTCCCTTCTCTATGGATATATAATACCACAAGCCATAGAACAAATCAAGGTTTATTGCAAAACTGCTATGCAGATCAGAATAAAAAACGAACCCGTAAAAACGGGCGCGGAATTTATCGGGGATTTAGTTTTCCTTCTTCTTGAGAACTACAACTGCCGCTACTGCGAGAACTGCAGCTGCTACGAATACTACCATAACGGAAGCATCGCCGGTAGCAGGAGTATCCTCGGGAGTCGCGGGAGCAACAGTGGTGTCAACGGGAGCGTCGGTAACTACGGGTGCATCAGTTGCAGGTGCATCAGTTGCAGGTGCATCGGTTGCAGGTGCATCGGTTGCAGGTGCATCGGTAGCGGGAGCTTGGATCTTGAGCTCTACGCCCTCAGCGGTGATGTTCTTATCGGAAGCTGCGGTAAGATTGCACTTAACAGACTCATCGCCGTAAACGATAACGCCTTCGTTATCACCGTAGGTGAAGTTAGCGGTATCGATGTAAAGGTTTACGGTAGCGGTATCACCGTACTCGGTAATGTAACCCTTGCTGGTGGTATTGCCGTGAGGAACCTGTGCCATATAAATGATGTTACCAACACCGTCAGCACCGGAGTAAGAACGGTTGAACTTACCGCCGGTAATACTCATGTTGATGGTACCCTCTTGGAACTGGGGCTCGGGACAAACACCGCCGGCATAACCGAAGCAGGTGAGCTGACCGTCAAAGATACCGCCGGTAATGTTTACGTTAGCAACAAAGGTCTTTGTGGTGCTTACCTGATAGTTTGCCATAACAGCAAGGTTGTTAGCCTTGTGAGAGCCGGTGTACTGAACAAAGCGAGCATTTCCGCCTACGTTAAGGGTAACGGTTCCGTCGTAGGTGTTACGAGAACCATTATCACGGTCGCCTATACGTACGGAGTTCCAGATGCCTCCGAATACGTTTACTTCCTGGTCGCAAACCTTTGTCTCGCCGCCGAGCTGAACGTTCTCTCCGGTAAGAATGATGGGAGCATATCTGCGCGCGCCGTCCTCAAGGTAGAAGGTGCCTTCGTACCAAACGGTACCGTCGATCTCTTCAAAGAGAGTTGCGCAGTTTTCGGTGATGGTAAGGTCGTTAAAGTTTGCGGTCATAATAGCATCCTTGGTAAAGGAGCCGATAGAGAAGTTGATATAATCGAAAGTAACGTCGCCGTTAAGAGCAAAAGAGGTCGTAGGTCCAATAGCAAAATCGATTCTTGCGCCTACAGCATCGCCGGTATAGGGCTTAGCGCGGTAGTCAACACCGTCATAGTAAGAGGTAACGGTGATGGGCTTCTCATTTGCGGGCATAACCTCGCCCATACCCTCGTAAAGAGAGCACATTCCCATAACAACTACAACGCCGCCGGTCTTTGCAAGATATTCAAAGCCTGCATAAAGAGAGTTGAGGGGTTTTGCAGCAGTGCCGTCGCCGCCATCTGCAGCGGCGTCTGCAACGAAGACAACATTAGGATTTGCGGGGGTTCCTTCTGCAGCACTTACAAAAGCAAAGGGCACTGCGGAAGCGATCATAAGTACGGAAAGAGCGATTGCTAAGATCTTTCTCATTTTCATAATAATCCTTTCTGGTGATTGAGTATTACTACTCTTATTGCTAATTATAGCACTACAAGTACACCAAGTCAATCACAAAGTCTATCTCGCGGGTTCCAAAAAACCACAGTTTTTTTTGTACATTTCTTACATAAAAAACCAGACAAGTATTGAATGCACGCTCAAAATGCTGCATAAAAAGGGATGCAAAGAAAAATTCTTCTTTGCATCCCCGAGAAAAAATCAATTCAGAAAGAACTTAATTCTTCTTCTTTTTGATGATGATGATAACAACAACTGCTATGACAACAGCTGCAGCTACGATAAGAACGATGATAAGTGCAGGAGAGGACTCTTCTGCAGGAGCCTGAGTAGCAGGAGCCTTGGTAGAAGGAGCCTGAGTAGCGGGAGCATCGGTCTTGGGAGCATCGGTCTTAGGAGCCTCGGTCTTGGGAGCCTCAGTCTTAGGAGCCTCAGTCTTAGGAGCCTCGGTAGTTGCAGGGGGCTCGGTCTCAGCGGGCTTCTCGCCGGCAGGAACGCCTGCATACTTAATATCCCAAGCGGGGATGCCATCCTGAATAACGAGGAGATCGCTCTTTGCGGTTACGTCAACGTAAACGGGGAGCATCTCATCTGCATCGATAACGGTCATATAAGGAGTAAAGCTCTCAACTGCGATCTTCGCGGTATCAATCTTAACGTTTACGCAAGCCTTCTCACCAAACATAAGGTTAGCGGTCATGAAGGGGAAGTACTGGGTGGGAACTACGAGGGGACCAAGGTTATCGGTAGGGTAGTAACGGTTGAAGTTACCGCCCTCGATATTGATGTTGATAACGCCATCCTCAATAGCATCGCCGAAGGAAGCGGGGCCGTAGGTACCGAAACCGCCGATTTCACCCATGTAAGTACCGCCGGTAATATTTACGGTACCGACAAAATTCTCGGTGGTGCATACCTGATAGTGAGCCATTACGCAGAGGTTGGTATTGGAGTTCTCAAACTTACCGGTCCACTGAGTGTAGAGACCGCCGCTGAGGTTGAGAGTTACTGCTGTATCAACAGTGTTACGGAAGGGCACGTCGCGGTCGCCGATACGAACGGACTGCCATGTACCGCCTGCAACGTTGATGGTGCAAG
>JAZQJQ010000051.1:0-22175 GCA_045541735.1 Eubacteriales bacterium | reverse complement strand
ACTTGTTCTGATTCTTCATAGCAAAGATAGAGCCATGGAGAGAACGCATGTTGAAGGAGTGGAATATCTCGCACATAGAAAGTGTGAGGAATGCCATACTGGTGCCGAGAGCCTCTGCGGTGTAGTGAGCACCGACGTGATTAGCGTAAAGCACGTCGCGTCCGATGAAATAAGAAGCAAGTGTGATGAGTGTTACGAGAAGTCCCTGATATGCAACTGCAACGCCGAGACCGCCTGCAAAGATTCCTTCGCGGGAATCGCGGGGTTTACGGTTCATTACGTCGGCCTCAGGCTTTTCCATTCCGAGGGCGAGAGCGGGGAAACAGTCGGTGATAAGGTTGATCCAAAGGAGGTGTACAGGCTGGAAGATGGTGAATCCGAGGAGAGTAGCAAAGAAGATTGAAAGAACCTCGGAAAGATTGGATGCAAGGAGGAACTGGATAGCCTTACGGATATTGTCGTAAATTCTTCTGCCTTCGCCGACAGCGGAAACAATGGTAGCGAAGTTATCGTCTGCAAGTATCATATCCGCAACGTTCTTTGTAACGTCTGTACCGGTGATACCCATACCAACGCCGATATCAGCATTCTTGATGGAGGGAGCATCGTTAACTCCGTCGCCGGTCATTGCGGTAACCTTCGCCTTGGACTTCCATGCGTTTACTATTCTTGTCTTGTGCTCAGGCTGAACTCGCGCGTAAACGGAGTACTTCTCAACAGCGGTGGTGAACTCTTCGTCGGAGATGCTGTCAAGCTCAGCACCGGTGATGGCCTGGTCGGGAGAATCGATTATTCCGAGCTGCATAGCGATCGCAACTGCGGTGTCCTTGTGGTCACCGGTTATCATGATCGGGCGGATACCTGCGGTGCGGCATTCGTCTATAGCGGGCTTTACCTCGGGACGAACGGGGTCGATCATTCCGACAAGTCCGATAAAAGTAAGATCAACTTCAACAGCATCGCTTTCATATACTGCGGGCTCGGCATCAAGATCCTTCTTTGCAGCTGCAAGTACGCGGAGCGCCTTATCAGCCATCGCCTTGTTAGCACCGAGAATGTCAGATCGGATAGCATCTGTCATCTCTACGACAGCGCCGCCGATGATTGCCTTGGTGCATCTTTTGAGTATCTCGTCGGGAGCGCCCTTGGTGAACTGCGTAAGCTTTCCGTCCTCAGTCTTGTGTACGGTGGACATCATCTTACGCATCGAATCAAAGGGAACCTCACCGATACGTACGAAAACGTTCTTCTGTACGTTTTTGGAAAGTTCGAGCTTTTCTGCGTAGTTAACGAGTGCACACTCGGTCGGCTCGCCTACTGCGGTACCCTCGGTGGTATCAAACTCTGCATCAGAGCAGAGGGACATAGCGTTTGCGAGGAGTTTTTCATCGTCACCGTAATGGTCAACAACGGTCATCTTATTCTGGGTAAGGGTACCGGTCTTATCGGAGCAGATTATCTGGGTGCATCCGAGTGTTTCAACTGCGGTAAGCTTACGGATGATGGCGCTACGCTTGGACATATTGGTAACGCCGATGGAAAGAACGATGGTAACAACGGTTGCAAGTCCCTCGGGAATAGCTGCAACTGCAAGGGAGATAGCAAGCATAAAAGAATCAATGATGGGCTCTATGCCGAATTCTCCTGCCTGAACGAGCTTAACTCCGAAAATTACAACGCAAATACCGATAACAAGGTAGGTAAGGATCTTGGAAAGACCGGCAAGCTTGATCTGGAGAGGGGTCTTGCCTTCCTCTGCCTTAGAGAGTGCGTCTGCGATCTTACCCATTTCGGTCTCCATGCCGGTTGCGCATACAACTGCTTTTCCGCGTCCGTAAACAACGGTGGAGCCCATAAATACCATATTCTTACGGTCTCCGAGTGCAACGTCGCCGTTTACGCCAGCGGTAAGAGCCTCTTCCTGCTTGGTAACGGGAACGGACTCACCGGTAAGAGCCGCCTCCTCGATCTTCATACTTGCACATTCGATGATGCGTGCATCGGCGGGAACAGCATCACCTGCTTCAAGCACGATGATATCGCCGATAACGAGGTCCTCGCTCTTTACGGTTATCTGTCTGCCGTCACGGATGACCTTGGAGGTTGCGGCGGCAATTTCCTGAAGAGCCTCAATTGCTTTTTCTGCCTTGGATTCCTGGAATACTCCGAGGATGGCGTTGATAAGAACAACGGCGAGAATGATAACTACGTCTGAAGGGAAGCCCATATGGCCTTCAAGTATGCCGTGATATATCTCCACGCCTGCGGAAATGGCAGCGGCAACAAGAAGGATAATGGTCATGGGTTCTGCAAGCTGCTTGAAGAAGCGGTGGATAAGGGATTCCTTTTTTCCCTCTACCAGCTTGTTTTTGCCGTATTTTTCAATACGCGCTTCTGCTTCGGCACTTGAAAGACCGTTGGCTTCATTTGCCTCAAGGTCTGCAAGCACCTTTGACTTGGGGTCTAAGTAAAAACTCATTTTACCTTTCTCCTTGATATATATAATTATTTATTTACCAGCTTCAGCCCATTCGGTCAGGGCAATAACTCCGTCCGCGCCTCCAGAGAGAAACAAAACGTCATCCTCGCGGAAAACGTAGTCGGGAAGTATCCTTTCGCATACTTCGCCTTCGTTTTCAACTGCGATGATATTCTGACCGAACTTTTTGCGCAAATTCGCTTCAACTACGGTTTTCCCGACAATGCGCGACGGTACCGGAACCTTGGATATATTTATCTTTTCACTAAGCTGAATAAAATCAAGCACACGTGAGGCTTCAAGTCTGTTTGCAACACGGATAGCCATATCGCGCTCCGGATATACGACTTCGGCACCTAATTTTTCGAGTATTTCACCGTGCTCCGCGCTTTTTGCCTTCGCGATCACATGCGGTACACCTAGGCTGATAAGGTTCAGTGTGGTGAGTATGGAGGTATCCATATGCTCGCCGATACATACTACTGCGACGTCGCATTCCTGTATTCCGGTTTCGCTGAGGGATTTTTTGTCCAGAGAGTGGACGATAAGTGCATTTTCAGTAAATTCAAGCGCCTCGCGTATCTTGTCCTCGTTTTTATCAAGGACAAGAATATCCGCTCCGGCTGACGCAAGTTCCGTAGCAAGTGCGTGACCGAAACGACCGAGGCCTATTATTCCGTAAGATATTTTCTCTTTTTTTGTTTTTTTAGGTCTGAATATTTTTTTCATCGCATTCAATCATCCTATCGAAAGATTCCCTTCGGGGTAAGAGACTCGCTCTCCTTTGGAAAAATACCAAAGTGTTGCTACGGTAAGGGGACCGAGACGCCCAATATACATTACGCAAACAGAGATAAGCTTTGACGCAAGAGAAAGAGACGGGGTGATTCCCGTGCTGAGACCTACAGTGGCGAACGCGCTTGTCATTTCAAAAAGTATATCTTCAAGCGACAGATGCGGTTCCAAAATGCAGAGTGCAAATGTCGATGCCAAAATTACCGCAAGCGCGATAGCGGCTATTACGGAAGCTTTTCTGAATGCGGTCTTGGGTATTGAGTATCGGAACGCTCTCTCTGAACGGTTGGTAGCGGAAGCTATAACAGCCGTTACTGTTACAAAGAACGTACTGGTCTTGATGCCGCCGCCTGTTGATCCGGGAGAAGCGCCGATAAACATCAAAACGATCATGATAAGAAGAGCCCCTCCGGAAAAATCGGAAAGAGGGAACGTTGCAAAACCCGCTGTCCTTGCGGTGACGCTGTTAAAAAACGCCCCAAGCCAAGTTATATCTGCGGAGATCCGAAGCAGTAACGTTCCCACGGCTGTGAGAGCGGCACTGACAGAAAGCACAACTTTTGAATGCATGGAAAGTTTTTTCCACTTAAACCTTACGGCAAGTACTTCCTTGATGACAAGAAAGCCGATACCGCCCAAAAAGATAAGAGCACATGTTACAAGGTTGAGCATTACGTCGCCGGAATAGTTTGCAAGACTGTTACCGTAACCGAGGATGTCAAATCCCGAGTTGTTGAATGCGGCAATCGAATGGAATACACTTAGCCACACTGCACGCCCCAAAGAATAATCGCGGAGAAAGACGGGAAGGCTCAGCAGAGCGCCCACAAATTCGATTATGAGAGTGGTGATGAAAATATCACGCACGAAGCGCGCAGCGCCTTTACCGGAATCAAGATTCATTGCCTCCCGTATGAGAGTGCGGCCTTTCAGATCTATTCTTTTGCCAAGCGCCAGAATTACTCCCGCACCTACAGCCGTTACGCCGAGACCTCCTATCTGTACAAGCGATAAAAGGACGGCCTGCCCGAAGGGGGTAAAAGTGCTTCCAGGGTCGACCGTAGCAAGGCCGGTTACGCACACGGCACTGGTTGACATATAAAGAGCATCGGCGTAACTGAACAAAACTCCTTCGTTCGTGCTGCACGGCAGCATAAACATGATGGATCCGATAAGTATGGCTGATGCAAATCCGAGGGCAATTATTCTTGCAGGGGATAAATTTCTTAACAGAGTTTTCATCGTATTTCCTCGGCAGTTAAAACGGTTGTCTATAAAAACATATATATAAAATTTTACCAAAAAAACCTAAAAAAATCAATATTTGAGATAAAAATACATTGAAAAAATGCAAGAAAAAATCTGTGTAAAAACAACAAAAGACGACACCTACCCAAAACGGATAAGTCTCGTCTTTTAAGATACGCCAGGACATAAGTCCACGATGTTGGCAATATCGCACCGAAGGTGCTGACTACTCCCTTACAATGGGGTATTATAGCACCGTCGGTACGGTTTGTCAAGAATAATAAGGAAAAATATCAAATATTCGGCAGCTCGTGTCCCGAAGTTTTCAACAGTGCGTGTACCGCATCGATTTTGGGCAGGGAAGGCATTGCACCCATTGCGGAAACGGTGAGTGCGGCAGTGTGATTTGCAAACGTAAGAACGCGTTCCTTTTCCCATCCGCTGCAGATGCCGTAGCAGAAAGCACCGATAAAAGAATCTCCTGCCGCGGTGGGGTCTACTGCTGTGATCCCTTCAGCGCACGGGGATGAGTATTCTTTGCCATCGGCAAAAAGCACTGCTCCTGCTGAACCGAGGGTTATAAGAACGTTCTTAACACCCATATCCATAAGCTTTGCGGCCGCATTGCGTACGTCATCCATATTCGCTTCGTGTCCGTTGTGCGCGATAGTGATTCCCGTAAGGTCAGCTGCTTCGTGCTCATTGGGCGAAATGAAAGTAAGATGCTTTAAAAGCTCAGCCGGCAGAGGGGCGCTCGGTGCGGGATTGAGCATTACGGGAACCCCCGCCTCATGTGCGCACTCGGCAATAAGACAGTTGATCTCCATCGGGATCTCAAGCTGCAGCATTACCATATCGAATTTGGAAATGTGCGCTTTTATTTCAGCCAGTTCCTCGGGTCTTATAAGCATATTTGCACCGGGAACGATAATGATACGGTTCTTTGTGGATTCACCCACCTTTTCCTCAAGCAGTACCGCCGCACAGCCCGTGTGGGTCGCGCCATCGCGTATAACCGGCGAAACGTCCACGCCTGATCCCTTGCAGGTGTCAAGAAGCACATCGCCGTCGGTATCCTTTCCGACCTTACCGAACATAGTAACTTCAGCGCCGAGGCGCGCCGCCTGAACGGCCTGATTTGCCCCCTTACCTCCGGGTGCTTTTCTGAAGCCGGTTCCTATTATACTTTGTCCGCTGCTCGGAAAGACCTCTGTGGTTACGATATTATCCATTACGAAGCTTCCGACAACGAGTATTTTTGGTTTTTTCATATCTATTCCTCTTTATTCCGATATTCTAAGGATAAAGCTTTCAACGCCGGCACAGAAACCGCTTGAGGCTTCGTTTTTTCCTTTGCAGGTAATAGTGAATCTGTTAGTTCCCGCATTTACGTGTACTTCACCAAGATATACGGTCAACGGCTTTGCCTCTTCCGCATAAAGGTCTACGGTGCAGATGGGATATCCGTTAAGTGAGATCTCAAAAATGCCGTAGCTGTCTCTTTTCGACAGTGTCATCGCCGCGTGATATTTGCCGCCTTTTTCTGACGCGAAAGGAAGATGAAGAGTTGAATCCTCTTTGCCGTTGACGTAGAAAAGGTGCATTCCCGTTTCCCAGCCTTTTCCGAGTATAGAGGTTGGCTGAGGGTAGGCTCCTCCTGCTGTGCGGTACGCACATGGGTGAAGATCTTCACAGCGGACGTATATCTCCTCATCGCTCCTGTGTGCGGTATTATCTCTCCACACATCAGTGTAAGCTCTCAGATCGAGCTTGTCAAGTCCGGTATACTCTCCTGTGGGAATGAGAAGAAGAAAATCTATTCCGAATGCAAGACCTTCAGAAAGCTCGTTTTTGCCTAACACGGTAAACTCTATATCGTTTGCAAAGCCCGGTCTAACGTTGACAGTTCCAATTGGTGTAAGTGCGGCTGCGTTAACCTTTTCCGAATAGAGATCTATAGGTCCGCCGACTTCGACTCCGTTTACGGTACAGCCTACGATGCCGTAGTCTTTAGCTTTTGTGAAGGATGCGATAAGCACACACTCTCCTTCGGTCTTTGCGGGAAGAACAGCTTTAATACTTTCGCCTTCCTTAAATCTGCGGCAGTAGAGCTGAAGATCGTTGCTCCATTCGGGTCCGAATTCGTATGCCATAAGTTGAGGTGTTGCGAGGCCTTTTTCGCTTTTTACTTCAGTGACGTTCAGATGCTCGCCTTCGGTAAAGTTATCGGCAATTGCGTCACGCTCTATAAGATAATAATCAAGCGGCGCATTATCGTCGTACGTTACGTTCTCAACCGTTGCATCTTCGGCAAGATAAAAATGCGTTGTAAAGCCGTACTGAGTATATTCGGGTCCGTAGTATTTTTCAAGATATCCGTCGAATGATGAGTTGAAAGCAATGCTGTCTCCTGTAAAGATGCGTACAAGAGACCGGTTACCCTTGAAGAAGGATCGGCCTACACAGTATGGCTGTGCGTGGAAAGCTCGGTTAAAGATGATTGGAGAGCACCAGGCATAGCCGAAAAAGTCTTCTGTGCCGGTGCCGAACCAAGAGGGGAATTTCTCACCGTCCACGTAGAGCTTTTCGTCACCCTCGCCCCACCAATAGTTACCGGGTGCGCTTGCGGGGTCGGTGCGGTCAGAGATCTTTGACATATGAAGCGCAACGGCGGCAAGACGTCCCTCTCCCTTCACACGCAGAAAGCTGTAGTCGGGATGACGGGTCTTATCTTCAATGTAACTGCCGCGGTTGAAGAGCGCGCAATAGCGCAACACTCCGTTACCTTCAAGGGGGACAGACGTAACGGAAAGCTCGATATCCGCCTCTCTGCCAACGGTGTATATTTCTATCCTTGCTCCGTTAAGATACGGCATATAGAAATAGTTATAAAGTGTTTTGTCGTTGCGTGTTCCCAGAAGATAGGTGCGTACATTGCTCATTCCGTAACAGGTAGCAAAGAAATCGCCGAGAGGTGCGTTGACATCCGCTTTGTCGGAGCCGTTCCAGTATATCTTTATGCGTAGATCCTTGAACAGCTCAATAGTCTCAAGCTGATGGTCAAAGGTGTTGTAATGCACTTTTGCAAGCAAACCGTAGACTGCACCCTTGCCGTTAAGTACTTTTATTGCGGGATAGCCTTTTTTGACGGTATAGCCTTCAAACGGGGCGTCCTCAAGTCCCTCCGGGTGCTTTCCGCAATTTTTAGTAAACAGCTCGTTTATTTTTTTAAGGATAGCTTTGTTTTCTTCGGGAAAATCTGCAGATAGCGTGCTTTCAACGGTAGTTCCTTCGGGAAAAGTCGTGTAGTTCACATGATAATATTTTCCCCAGCCGTCATCACCAAAGCCGCCGTATGCAACGATACGGCACGATTCGTTGTAGGTAATGGGAACAAAACAGTTTTTGCCCTTTGCAGCCTCATAACAGAGAGCCGGATAATTGAACGGCTCGGACTCGCCGTTAAAATAATCGGTGAAGGGAAGATCTATGACCGGAGCATCTCCGCCGTCTATGTATATCTTTACTCTGCCGGGCCCTGATGTTGCAGACCAGATGCGGGAGATGTATCCCGGTCCCTTCATATCGGCGATAAGAGCACCGCCGTCATCCAGATCGCGTATCCAGTGTCCGCCGTCGCCGTTCGCATCCCAATCAATGTACTTGCCGTTCTCAAGTTTTGAGGCGCGGTCATAGGATGTGAATTCCTTTGTTACCTCTCCTCCGCCCACGGCGGCGAGGAACTTGGGGTCTATCATTCTTTTTGCTATATCAACGTATGAATAATGCATATCTTTCTCCTTATTTGTTGCCGCTTTGACCGAGTGTTCCGCCGGGGTGGCGCATAAGGTATTCCTCTACGTTCTGCTGCTTTCTTTCCTGCAGAATTACGGAAAGCGCCTGGAGCGCAAGGCACTCGGCAATAACGGACATACGGGGCGCGCGTGCAAGAGGTCCGCCTTCGCGCTCAACTCCCGCAAAAATATGTACCTCACAGAATTTCGCAAGCCAGGACTCGGGCTTGCCTGTGACAGAGATAAGCTTTGCACCGTTATTGCGTGCGGCGATCGCGGTTGCTTTGAGTTCCGCCGTTTCTCCGCTGTTGGAGATGCAAATAACAACGTCGTTTTTCCCAAGCTGACCGCAGGACCCGTGTACAGCCTCTGTGCCGTGCAAAAAGTAAGCGGGTGTACCCGTGGAGGAGATAAGGGAAGCAACATAGCCTGCAACGTGCGCCGGCTTTCCGATACCCGTAACGTGCAGTCTGCCGCCCGCTTTCTCAGCCTCGCAGATAAGGTCCGCGGCAGCATAAAGCTCATCTTCTTTTATTGCATTGAGATATTTGGGAAATTCCTCCCCGCAAATACCGAAAAAGGTGTTAAGTGCGTTCATTGTGTTCTCCTCAAATTATTTCAAGATAGTCTTTGTCGGGAAGCTCCGGAAAATCGGTAAAGATTCCGTCGTGATACCAAAAAGCAACCGAGGATATATCATCCTGCCTTGGGAGATATCTTCCCTCAGAGCGCCATCCGAGCGCCTGCACTGTTACTTTTATATCGTTTTCGAAGAATATCGGATCCGCAAGGTGCCAGCGGTAAAGGGAAAAACGCAGATTTGCCTTGTACAGACCGTCAGGCCGCAGTACCTTGGGCATACCGAGATAAGGCGTTGAAAACTCTTTGTATTCGCGGTTTACGTCAAAGTTATAAGCCCCGCCAAAGTAATCCTCGGTACCCGTTCCGCAAATTGTGGGAAATTCCTTGTCGCCGTCAAGGTAGAATTTTACCTCGCCTTCGCCCCACCAGCCGTTATTATTCTGTCCCCAGAATAAATATGTGCCGACGTACTTTCCACGGCCCTTGACACCGTCAAGTATGGTATATACGTCTTTGTAGGGTAGGGGATTTGTGCGGCGGAACTGTGCGTGAAGATATCCGCAGTTTTCCGGTACTGCGCCAAGCAGATAATCTACGGAATAGTAAACGCCCACTTGCTCGCTGTGTATGTTTTCAATTGTCATCTTGCAATGCTTTTTAAACGGCATTTCCCAATAGCTGTTGAATCCGCGCGCGGGGTTGACACAAGCAACCGCGGAATTTACCTGTCCAAAGGTCTGATAATCGGCAGATGCAAAAAAGTCGTGAAGCGGGACTTCAACGGACGGCTTTTCGTTTTCGTCCCAATATATACGCAGAATCAGACGGCGGTTTACCTTGCAGTTGTCGGTAAGCCAGATATGTGTGATCTTTCCGGGTCCGTCGATATTTGCGAGCTCATACACTTCATTTGGCTGAATGTGAATATAGGGACGGCATTTCCAGCCGATGCCAAGCTCGCGTGCGGCGGCGACACCTTC
This sequence comes from Eubacteriales bacterium, assembly GCA_045541735.1. Lineage (GTDB taxonomy): Bacteria > Bacillota > Clostridia > Oscillospirales > CAG-272 > RUG12395. The sequence goes on along the minus strand of JAZQJQ010000051.1, from coordinate 12,297 downwards.
GGATTCCATTGCGCCTTTTCCTTTTGCACCGGTGGGATTCTCCGGGGATATGGAGCGGGACTCGTATCCTTCGAGCGCTGACATACCGTTCGGATTTGTGAAAAAGTTGCTCATATCTTGACATTCCTCCGTTCGTGAGTTAAAATTATGATCAGGCTGTGTACAATTTAACGTATACAGAATAACACCTTTTGCGTGCTTTGTAAATGGCAATGGTTGATTTTGTTTTTTAACTATTATTTACTTGGAGACAGTATGGATCTAAATACTTTATCGCCTTATATCCGTGTCGCAATGCATTCAACTCTCGGTGAAGATCACCATCTAAAACAGAGAGTTATATATGATTACGAGCTTATATGCGTGTCTGGAGGAGAGGGAGACATCCGAATCAAGGATACCGTATACCGCGTGAAGGATGGAGATGCCGTTCTCATCCGTCCCGGAGTACCGCACGAATTTATCGGAGTCGGCGTGCCGTTCTATCAGCCGCATATCCATTTTGATCCTGTTTATGATGAATACAGCTTGAAACGCAAGGTTAGCTTCCGTGATATATCCGCTATGAGCGAGGACGAGCGGCTTATGATACAGGCAGACGATCTGTTTCCCGAACAGATACCTTACGTCTTCACTCCGACTGATCTTGGGGCGTTCCGCAACCGTTTGTTCAAAATAATTGAAATATTCCGCGCCAAGGAAAAGAATTATGCGGTGAGATATAAAGCGGAGACTCTGAGATTGCTTGATATGATATTCAGGCAATTCAACTGCTACGGAGAAGAGCATAGCAAAGGCTATGCCATTATAACCGCGGTAAAAGAATATATTGACAACAATAGCGATAAAGTGATAACGCTCGATGGCCTTTCTGCGCAGTTCTATATGAATAAGTACACTCTTATGCGCAATTTTGCGGACAGATACGGCACTACCGTAATAGCCTACTATAACTCAAAACGTGTAGAAAATGCAAAAAAGCTTCTGGCAAATACCGAGCTGAGCATATCCGCTGTAAGCGAGGAGATGGGTTTTACAGATATATACACCTTCAGCAGGTTTTTTAAAAACGCCACGGGAGTATCGCCCACTCAATTCAGAAAATAGAGAAAGGACGTTCTTGAACACAAGAACGTCTTTTTTTGTGATATATGTACAAAAATAGCGCCGTAAAATATGCAAAACAGAGAAATGATAACGTAGCGCGCGATCTCTCTTGACAATCGCGTGACCGTGTGCTACAATCAAGATGTAAGGCAAAGGAGGTGAAAAGATGCATCAAACTTACCCGGGTACTACCATAGAAGTCGGTAAGATCGCAAAAGGAAGCTCCCTATCGTTATTCGAGGGAGTATTCGCCGCCGGCGGACTGACACTTTCCCAGGTCTCCGTAATGACGGGACTTGAACCATATATGATACAGAACTGGGTGAAACGCGGATTCGTATCATCGCCTGTAAAGCGTATGTATTCGCGTGACCAGTTTGCGCGTATCATCATAATAAATATGCTTCGCGACAGCCTGCAGATAGAAAAGATATGTAGTCTGATCAAGATAATCGGCGGAGACCCGAGTGACAGAAGCGACGACCTTATAAGCGACGGAGAACTTTATCACCGATACGTTGATATGATCTCGGACGGAGAAGTAAACATTACGGATCCGGATTCAGTACGCAGAACGGCCGAGCGAGCAGCTGAAGGCTTCGAGGAGCGTTTGCCGAATTCAAAAAAACAGCTTGTCAAAATATTGCAGATAATGCTGTTTGCGCACGCGGCTTCAAAACTTAAAGAACGATCGTGTGAGCTGCTTTCAACTTTTCAGTAATAACTTTTTTCAAGAAAGGATAATATTATGACGATCATGGATTGGTGGAACGGCCTTTCCGTTATAGCTCAGGTCTTTTATTACATTGCCATTCCCGCAACTGTCGTGCTTATCGTACAGACCGTTTTGATGTTTATCGGCTTCGGCAATGAGGAAGGCGAGCTTGACGGCGGTTTTGATGACGATCTCGACGGAGATCTCCCCGCCGACGCAGACAGTTCTTCCGCCTTTGAGGGACTTGAAGGTCTTCGCGTTTTTACTATCAGAGGAATCGTTGCGTTTTTCGTTGTTTTCGGTTGGCTCGGCGTAAGCCTTGAGCGCGCAGGTGTTGCGGTGTGGCTCAATATTATCATTTCCGTCATTGCGGGTGTATTGATGATGATCTGCCTTGCTTGGATCATGAACGCTACTATGAAGCTCAGAAGCAACGGAAATGCCGATAACCGCAATACTGTCGGAACCGCAGGTAAAGTACAGCTTGTCATTCCACCCAACAGAAGCGGAGAAGGAAAGGTTCACGTAATGCTGCAGGGCACTTACGTTGAAAGAAACGCCGTAACCGATGAAGACGAACCCATCCCCACGGGTGCGGAGATAATAGTTGTCGGCGTAAGCGGACAGACCGATCTCGTTGTAAAAAGAAAATAAAAATTAAAATACATAAACCAAAGGAGAACAAAAAATGCCAATTGAAACCATTATGCTCATTAGTGTCATAGCTCTGGTGCTCATTTCTTTTATCGCTTGGCTCTGCTCAAGATATAAGAAATGCCCCTCCGATAAGATCATGGTAATCTACGGTTCTATCGGTAAGAACAAGGACGGTACCGCAAGAAGCTCCAGATGTATCCACGGCGGCGCGGAATTCATCGTTCCCGTATTCCAGTCTTATGCCTACCTCGACCTTACCCCCATATCCATTCAGGTAGATCTTAAGAACGCACTTTCCCGCCAGAACATCCGTATCGACGTACCCTCCCGCTTCACCGTAGGTATCTCCACCGAACCCGGTGTAATGCAGAACGCAGCAGAGCGCCTTCTCGGACTTCAGCTCTCCGAGATCCAGGAGCTTTCCAAGGATATCATCTTCGGTCAGCTCCGTCTTATCATCGCAACGATGGATATAGAGGAGATCAATACCGACCGCGATAAGTTCCTTGCCGCAGTAAGCAGCAACGTTGAGACTGAGCTCCGCAAGATCGGTCTTCGCCTTATCAACGTAAACGTAACCGATATCAGCGACGAATCCGGCTACATAGCAGCGCTCGGTAAAGAGGCTGCTGCTAAGGCTATAAATGACGCAAAGAAGAGCGTTGCAGAGCAGGATAGAGACGGTTCTATCGGTGAGGCTCAGGCACGTATGGACCAGCGTATCAAGGTATCCGAGGCGGATTCCGTAGCAATCCAGGGTGAAAACGAAGCAAAGATGAAGATAGCTATGTCCGAGGCTGCCCTTAAGGAAAAAGAGGCAGAGGCTCTCAAGATAGCTACCACAGCAGAAAAGATCCAGGCTGCAAAGGCGCTCGAGGAATCCTACAGCGCAGAGCAGGCAGCGGAAGAAGCAAGACGTGCAAAAGAGCAGGCGACCCTTGAAGCCGACGTTATCGTACGTGCAGAGGCTAAGAAGAAGGAAATGGAGCTTGCCGCAGAAGCAGAGGCAGAGCAGACCCGCCGTATCGCAAAAGGTGAAGCAGACGCTATCTACGCAAAGATGGAGGCTGAGGCTCGCGGTATGGAGGAGATCCTCCGCAAGCAGGCTGCAGGTTTTGCAGAGATCGTAAAATCCGCAAACGGCGATGCAGAGGCGGCTCTCAAGCTCCTTATCGCCGATAAGCTCGAGGACCTTATGCGCATCCAGGTTGATGCTATCAAGAACATCAAGATCGATAAGGTAACGGTTTGGGACGGCGGTCAGAACGGCGACGGAAAGACCTCTACTGCGAATTTCATCTCCGGTATGATGAAGTCCGTGCCTCCGCTTGACGAGGTGTTTAACCTCGCAGGAATGCAGCTTCCCGGTATGCTCGGCAAAAAGCTTGAGGATGGCGGCGATACAACTGCGGAACCAGCCCCCGAAGTAACCGAATAATAAACAGATTCCCGCAAAGCGTGGCAGTCCGTTTGCGGACTGCCACGCTTTGTATAAGAGCTCACGACAGAAAGGCAGTAAAATGAAAAGAGGATGTTATTATGGAAGCTAAGAAAAGCAAAAGACCGTCGTTTTCTTTGTGGCTTATCCCCGCTGCTTATGGATTTTGGATAGCGACATATTGTATCATAACATTTTTTCTTGTACCTCTCATCGGTGAAATTATTCCTCCGGTGTTTGATTATTTCAATGAGCTTAATGAGCCGGAAAACTTCGCTGAGCTTTCGGCATTTGATACTGTCGTGAAGATCATTTGTACCTACATCGCCTTCATTCCCGCAACTGTAATAGCCTATATTTTTTCTAAAAGAGCCAGACGTGATTTCATAGATGAAACAAAATGCCTTGTAGGATACAAGGAAGGATTGAAATACCATATATCTAAGTATTGGATGTCCGATATAATCTTTTTTGCAGCATTGTATTTTTGCCTTTGGTTGTTGCGGTTGATGGGTATATATATTATGGGATTTGTTCCGCTTGTTGCGGCAGCATATGAGGTCTTCGGCTTTTTCCTCGGTTGGATTATATTCGTTTTATATACTTATTCAGCTTCGCTTTCGGGAGTGTTTTTCGCACAGCGCAAATGGCGCGCGGATTATTTGTCGGAATAGGGAGGCAGACGTATGATAGTAATGTTTATTTTCACCGTTGAGGGTATTATTTTATTCTTCCTTATCCGTTTTGTCTACGCTATGATCAGAGCTTTTTTCATAAAGCGCGAAACCTTGAGCAAATTGAACGCGCTTTGCAAAAGAAAGGGTTATAAAACAGAGCGGCACCGCGGTATGCTTGCAACGATGCTTACGATGCCCAAAAAGACTGATATGACGGTAAGAACTCCGGACAAAGAATACCGCATAAGATTCATTACCTGCCGATACCGTTTTAAATCTTATCATTTCGCGACAGTTGAGCATATCGTTACGTGGTTCCCGCAGGTCATCAAAATGATCTCAAAAAAGTCAGACTCGTTTTATAAGATCTTTACTTCCTATCGCTACTGTCCGAGATTGAGGGTCAACGAATCGGAAGACGAAAATGTGGAAAACATTCTGATTTTTGACCCGTCACCCCTCGAATTGACAAAAGCGAACGAGCACGGTTTTCACATCCCCGTTGAGGACGGAGATTCAATAGGTCCGTACAAGGCATATAGGGCAAAAGCATTTCTTGAAATGCTTAGTACACCCGTTCAGAGTATTGAGTGAAATAATCAAAAACCCGCCGCAGTCATCCCTGAACGAGGGACGATTGCGGCGGTGTTGCAGAGTGCAAATAAAGAATCATTTAAACAGTTGTTTTGTAAAATGTACTAAGCCTAGATCTATCTATGCCTTCCTCTGAGAGGAAGGGGGACCACGAAGTGGTGGAAGGAGTTTTTTTGTTCAATTAACTCTCTCAGTCAGTTTCGCTGACAGCTCCCAAAACTCCCCCAGTCGCGTACCGCGACAGCCCCCTCAAGGAGGGAGCCTAAAAGGGAGCCAAGACGGGAGGCTATTATTGTGTGGCTTGCTGCTCAGTATATAAATAACCTTTTTTACTTCAATTAGAAACCGCCGCAGTCATCCTCGAGAAGAGGAATACCCTTTTAGATTCTTCGCTTCGCTCGAGAATGACAAAAGGGTATTCCGCAATAAAGGATTTTGCGGCGGGACTGTTTTATATAATCGAGTTTGTAACCGAATTTACGGCTGAACGCCGAGGGCGATAACGATATAGAATATCGCAACGGTCACAAGCGAGTAGATAAGCATAGGGATAACGTTCTTCTTTATAAGCTTACCCTCATTGCCCACAACGCCGATGGTTGCAGCTGCGGCAACTGCATTGTTTATACATACCATATTACCGATAGCGGCACCGACACACTGCATTGCCATAATGAAAGCGGGGGCGATTCCGAGAACGGTTGCGGTGTTATACTGGAGATTGGAGAAAAGGTTCATGGAAACGGTGGCGGAGCCGGAAACGAATGCGCCGAGCACGCCTATAAACGGAGCGATAAGCACGTAGAGGCTCTCGCCTACTTTTGCAAGCGCGTTTGCCATTTCGTCCATCATGCTGATGTCTGCGGCGTTTTTGAACTTCATAACCTCAACGAGGGCAAGACCGAAGAGAAGTGCAAGCGCCGCGCCGGATACCTGCTTAAAGGTGTCCTTCCAGGACTGAGCGACTTTTTTCTTATCCATCTTGTGGAAGAAGTTGGTGAAGATAGCAACAACGATAAATGCGGTACCGGGGAGATATGCCCACTTAACGCTCCAGTCGAGCTTCTCAAAGCCGAAGAGGTTCTGAATACCTACAACAAAGGGTGCGCCGGAGGTGAGAAGACCCTTAACACCAAGCTGAGGGATTCTGGTAATTACAAGCACAAGTGCAACGAGCACGTAGGGGATCCACGCCTTGATAACTGACATTTTCGATTCGGCAACGGGGGTAACGGGGCTTGTTGCAAGCCAATCCTTTTCCCACTCCTCGGAGTTACCGAAATTCCAAGTCTTTTTGGGAACAAGGAAGCCTTTTCTTGCGGCGATTACGGTAACGGCAATGGAAATGAGCGCACCGAGAAGGGAAGCAAACTCATAACCGATAATGACAGTTACGAGAATATAAGGAACTGCGAAGGTAAGTCCTGTGAATATAGCAAAGGGCGCTGCCTCAAGCGCAGGCTTGAAGGACTTGTCCTTCGAGAAGAACTTGGTGGCAAGCATCAGTACGATAAGGGGAAGGAAAATGCTCATTACGGCATGGGGGATAGCAGTCCAAAGGGCAAAATCGTTTGCAAACTCAACGTCACCGGACATACCGAGCGCGCCGAGCGCGGAGGTAACGGGTGTGCCTACGGCGCCGAAGGAAACTGCGGTGGAGTCAAAAACAAGCGCGATCATTGCAGCAGCCATAGGCGGGAAACCGAGGCTTACCATAAGCGGGCCTGCAAGAGCCGCGGGAGTACCGAAGCCTGCGGCAGCCTCAATAAAGGAACAGAAGGAAAAACCTATAATGCACGCCTGCACGCGCTTGTCGGGGCAGATGTTCATAAAACCGCGGTTTATAGATGCGGTAGCGCCTGATGCTTTAAGTGTGTTCATCAGCAGGATAGCACCGACGATGATGATAAGAACGTCAACAGAGCTGAGCATTCCGTATACAGAGCTTGCAATAACGGCTAGTATCTCCACATCCCAGAAGATGATCGCGAAAATTGCGGACATCACCCAGGAGATGAGCAGGCACCATTTAGCGGGCCAGTTGAAAACGGTCATCAGAATGAGAGTTGCCAAAATAGGCAAAAATGCGACAAGCGCTAACATTGTTTTCCTCCGAAATGATATTTAAGAGTTTGTAGAATTTTTGACAATCCCAATTATATCATTTAAAATCAATTATTACAATGTCATTGCTGAACGAAATTTAATCAGAAATTGTCTTCTGTTAAGTGTAAATTCACAAAAAAGTTACAAAATATTTGTTAAAGTTGCTCTATTTGATCGAAAGGACAAGAATTGCACACGTGAAGTGAGATTATGTAGGAGCAATAAAAACGACATCCCCCGGATGTCGATTCACTACCAACCGTTCAAGCCCTGCTTCTTCATAAGAGACATCAAAAAAAGACATCCGTTGGATGTCTTTTTTGATGGTGCGGGTAGCAGGACTTGAACCTGTACCGAGTTGCCCCGACTAGAACCTGAATCTAGCGCGTCTGCCGATTCCGCCATACCCGCATATTTAATTTACAGCTTTTCTATTCTAATACATTCCGTCTTGTTTGTCAAGGGCATTTGCGATTTTTCTTCTAATCGCAAATGCCCTTGCGGTTATTTGCAGTGTTCGTTTATTATCTTTTCGGCTGTTGCTTTATCGTTACACACGCAGACGATGACGTACTTTCCGCGTCTGATGACGATTGCATCGCGTATTCTTGCGGCTTCCTTTGCGTTATACTGATCGTAGGTAGCGGCAAGTGTAGAAAGGTACGAATTAGCTGTATCAAGCACTGTTTTTGCGCTTTCGGAATCGGGCGCCTCGAATACCGTTATCTCTTCTGCTGTTGTGTTGGTCCCTCTGTACAGTACGGCGCTTATATCATCGCTTACCTGATATGAGTATTTAAGCATCTGGCTTGGAACTTCTATAAGTGTATCGCTAAAACAGTTTGCCTGAACAAGCGCTGCTGCAAGTGCGGCTTTGTCAATGCTGTATTCCTTTTCGCCGCAGGAGAAAAGAGCAGTAATCAAGAGCAGTACGCATAAGAGCGCTGTCAGTGTTCTTTTCATTTATTTTTCCTCCACCGTATGAGTTAACAGATAGTCGCGGAACAGCGCTACGGGGCCGCTGTTAAGATGCACGCCGTCGTTTGAGTATTCTGCAGGAAGATATCCTTCGGCATTGCGGAAAATGGTGTCCATGTCGATATAATAGACTTGTTTGTTAGTTGCGGCGCGTACGATGCGGCTGTTTACCTCGTTAAGGTTTTCAAGTGTTTCCCAGGAAACTGATTTTTGTCTGTCCTTACCTATCGGAAAAACGTTGATAAGGTAAATGTCTGCCTCGGGATTCCAGTCTCTTACGGAATCTATTACGTCGCACAGCTTATTGTGGAAGGGCTCAAAATACGGATCCCATCCAAGCTCGTTGAGACCGAGGTTTATATATACCTTGGTGAACTTTTTGTCAACGGTATTCAATGCCTCGGAGGCAGTAAGCTGAGTGCCGTTCTTAGGATAAAATTTCCAGGTGAAATACTTATCGACAGCCATTCCGGGGAATGTGATATATTCAGCGTTGTAAACGCCAGCAAACATCTGAAATCCGCCGATGCGGGAATCGCCGATAAACAGTGCGTCGTCAAACCACGATAGATCCTTTTTTGCACTTTCGGGTACGGGCTTCGACCAATCGTATTCAACAGGAGCAATCACATCTGCGGTATCTGCGGGGGCGGGGGTTGTTATTCCTTCGGTTATTTCGTTCGTGTTGTTAGTGCTGGGTGCGGTTGTATCAGTCAGAGGACTGTCGGAGGAAATAACGTCGTCACTGTATGGAGCCGTTGTTGTCTGTTGTGTGCTAACTGACGTATCCGCCGGAGATTGAGTTACGGGGGAAGGCGTATCACTTCCGCAGGAAGCAAGCAAAAAGATGAAAGCGAACGTCAACATTGCAAAAAGAGTGGTTTTTTTAAACATCATAAATAACTCCGAATTGAAAACTTTCACTAATATTATGTACAGTGTTAAGCGAGTTACTATTACATTTTGAAAATGATTCCTACAACTGCGCCTATTGCTATGAATACAAGCGGATGGAGCTTTTTGCATTTTGCAAAACCTATCATTATCCCGTGGAAAAGAAGAAGCGCAACTATGTTGACCGAACCGAGAATGCCGCTTCCTCCGTTTGAAAGAAGTGCAAGCTTCATAAGAGGAATCACAGCAACAAAGATAAGTGCGGGCACGGCAGGGCGCATGCCCGTAAAGGCACCGAGCACATACTTGTTTGTTGAAAATTTAGTAAGTATTTTCGAAATAATGCAGATAACTATGAAGGAGGGAAGCGCAAGAGCAAGAGTTGTGCATATTGCGCCTGAGAGTCCCGCAGCCTTATAACCGGCGTACGTTGCCATATTTATGCCTATGGGACCCGGTGTAGATTCCGCGACGGCAATCATATCAGTGAGCTGTTCCAGCGTAAACCAATTTGGGTGGTTTTTTGCCATTTCCGTTAAAAACGGAATGGTCGCAAGTCCTCCGCCCACAGCGAAAAGTCCGGTCTTGAAAAATTCAAGTATCATTAAGAGAAGCTGAGGCATTTTACTTTACCTCCTTGTTCTGCTGTTTTTCCTTGAGTACTGAATATGTAATTCCTCCGATGGCAGTAGCAATGATCACAATTACGGAAGACACGTCAAAGAAAAGCGTTGCGCAAAGTGTGATAGCGAAGATGCAAACCGAGAAAAGACTCTTCAGATTCTTTTTGAACAGATTGAGAACGGTAATAGCAACCATACCGCAAACTGCTGTACGGATCCCTGCAAGAGCATGGGCAACGTAGACATTATCCGCAAATCCCTCAATAAGAGCTGCAATTATAGTGATAATGACAAGAGAAGGAAAAATGATTCCTAGAGTGGCAAATACCGCGCCGAGAATACCTTTGCGTTTCATCCCTATAAAGGTTGAAACGTTAACTGCTATAACGCCTGGTGTACACTGACCGACTGCATAGTAGTCGGCAAGCTCATCCTCGGTGACCCATTTTCTTTTTTCAGCCAGCTCACGCGTGAGAATGGGAAGCATTGCATAACCGCCGCCAAACGTGCATACACCGCATTTGGCGAACAGCAAAAACAGTTCAATAAGCTCTTTCATTATTCTTTTACCGCAGACGGAATCGCTGCGGGAATAACCTCCTTGTATTTTTTGATCAGTTTGCGCTCCGAAAACAGGACGCGGATACCCTTTATCAGTTGGAAGTTTTCGTGTCCCTTGCCGGCGAAGAGCACTATATCACCCTCGCGGGACTGAGCAAGTGCATATTTAATCGCCTGCTCTCTGTCATCTATCTCTATCGCAACACAATTGGAATTATTAAATGACGGCAGTATGTCTTTCGCAATAGATGATGGCGGCTCGAAATTTGGGTCATCGGCTGTTATGATCGCAACGTCGCACAACTCTGCTGCAACGTCGCCGAGCGCCTTTCTCCTTCCGTAAGTTCTGCCGCCAACAGAGCCGAAAACGCATATAAGCCGTTTGGGTTCGTATTCCTTCAAAGCGTTAAGCACAGAGCGGAGCGCCATTCCGTTATGTGCAAAATCAATAACAAATATTCTGTCATTTGCAACCGGTATGCATTCAAAACGCCCTTCCACGTATGTGCTTTTTAGAATACCGAATGCCCTGAGCGGTCTTATGCCGTAAAAAGAAGCGGCAGCAACGGCGCACATTGCGTTCATAACGTTGAAGTGTCCGGGCATTGGCAGCATAACGTTGATGTTCATTTCCGGTGTTGAGCACACAGCCGTTACACCGAGAACTCCGTCGCTGTTGAAAAAGTCAACGTTTTTAGCATTGAAATCTCCGTTTCCTTTAAGCGAAACACGAATGGGCTCAATATGGGGCGGAATCATCGAATCGCAGAACTCGTCATCCGCGTTACAGACCATGTTTTTGGCACCGTGGTCAAAAAACAGCGTGCGCTTGCACTCAACGTAGTGTTCAAAGGTCGGATGTTCAGCACCGCCGATATGGTCGTCTCTGCCGATATTTGTAAATATAACAGTATCAAAATCTATGCCGAATACTCGGTTCATATACAGCGCTTGTGACGATACCTCAAGTACTGCGTGTGTAACTCCGTCACGTACCATATCGGAAAGATAGCGGTTCAGCTCAAGACTTCCGGGAGTGGTGTTTTTTGTGTCCGGCAGGGAAACGGTGCCGTATTTAACTCCGTTGCTTCCTATATATCCGGCCTTTATTCCGCATTCGCACAGTATACGTTGAAGCATCAGTGCGGTGGTCGTCTTTCCTTTAGTGCCCGTAAGTCCGATGAGCTTTAATTTTTTTGCGGGTTCGCCAAGTATCTTTGCGGAAAGAAGAGCAAGCGCCTTGCGAGAATCCTCGAATACGGCGACGAATGCATCATCGGGAAGTGCTTCGGAGTTCTTTTGAACAACGAAGACTCTGCATCCGAGATTGTAAGCTGAAAGCAGGTAATCGTGTCCGTCGCTGATGGCACCTTCAACTGCAATGAACATTGCACCTGAGGATACGTGGCGCGAATCGTCGCAAACACGGTCTATCTCCTTGTCCGGGATATCTGCAGAGGGAGTTTCCCACGGCAGAGGTATGTCAAGCAAGGTTTTTAACTTCACCGCAAACCTCCAAAATACGTTTATAATTATATTATTCTAACACACAATATTGAAAAAATAAATACCTAAAAAAATATTTAAAAAAAACGGAAAAAGGTATTGACTTTTACGTAGACTTATTATATAATAATCGAGCGGTCGCAAGAGCGGCAGCAAATGCGAGAGTGGCGGAACAGGCAGACGCGCACGTTTGAGGGGCGTGTGGTTCACACCGTACGGGTTCAAGTCCCGTTTTCCGCATAATAAACCGTCGTTCATCGACGGTTTTTTTTATTTTCCGTAAGGGAAATGGGGCTTGAAGGGTCGGGAGTGACCGGCCAACAGCTCCGCCCGCAGGCGGGCAAGTCCCGTTTTCCGCATAATAAACCGTCGTTCATCGACGGTTTTTTTATTTTCCGTAAGGAAAATGGGACTTGAAGGGTCGGTAGTGAATGGCAGTCC
>JAZQJQ010000050.1:0-10723 GCA_045541735.1 Eubacteriales bacterium | reverse complement strand
TAAGGGAATGGTCATTCGTTCTTATAAAGAGGAGCCAAACAGAACTCCTTACAATTGTATAGACCCCAATATTTTTGAAGATGATGACGGAAAGGTATATCTTGTTTGGGGATCTTATGCGGAAGGCATTTATATGCAGCGTATAGATCCGGAAACGGGATTGCTTCACAAAACCGATACAAAACAGTACCGTATTGCGGATGCTCCCGACGGAATGGAAGCTCCGTATCTTATCAAGCGCGGCGATTACTATTATCTGTTTGTCGCTATGGGCGGATTGAAGAAGGGAACATACTATTGGGCAGTCGGCAGAAGTAAGGATCTTACCGGGCCGTACGTAGATAAGCAGGGTAGATCAATGCTTTCCGGCAACACATCCCGTCTTACCGAATGGAAGGACGGAGTGCAGGGTGTGGGTCACGCACAACCCTTCCTTGATGATGACGGACAGTGGTATATGGTCTCCGAATCGTGGGAAGACCGTTCTGTAGAAACGCCCCCGATAAAGCTTCACATCAGTACAATAGTTTGGAATGATGCCGGATGGCCCGTTACGGCGATCTCTGAGAATCTTCTTGGTGAGCTTGCCGAAAAATAATATCGGAGGATAAAGAATGAAAAAAATACTTTTGCTTGCGGTTTTCGCTCTTTTGAGCGTATGTATATTATCGGCCTGCAACGGAGATAAACCTCCGGTAACAGAACAACCTGATACTCAGTTTAATACCGATGCCACGGTCACCGATGCTCCGCCTGCCGAAGAAATGGCCGATATTGAAGAGGGCGCGTTTTACTGCTTCCGCACAGATGATCTCTTCTGCATCGGAGGCGAGACGTTCGGAACCGTAGTCGGAGAAAACGTAGGTGTGCGCGGCTACAGAAAAAATCTCGATCAGCTTTGGTCGTTTGTAAAATCAGATGACGGCACGTATAAAGTGAAGAATGCTTCTTCCGGACTTTATCTTTCCGTACGCTTGAAGTCTGAAAAAGATTCAGCACCTATTATACTTTCCACTGAAAACGATAATCACGGACAGAAGTGGGAGGTTGTTAAGAGCGGAGACGGTGTAATGCTTCGTTCTGTTGACACAAACGCATACATAAGCATCAAGGAACCGGACGTTGAATCCGTGGCGGTACAGAGGTTCAGTGACACGGATGCAACCGTTTGGACGATGAAAAAAGAGCTTGATGCCGGCACCGGCCTTCCCGAGGTGCTCAGGCTTCAGGGGGCATATATGGCACCTGCGAGCTGCCCGGAAATTATCAAGTATAACGGTGTTTACTACAATATCAACATGACGGGCGGAATGAAGGTGAAGTCCTCAAAGGACCTTATCACCTGGTCGAACGTTACAACGGTCTTCAATTCTAAGCCGTCCTGGATAAAGGCTGAGATAGGCTCTGATTCCATATGGGCGCCCGGGTATTATATGGTGGGCGGTAAGCTTCGTATATATTACTGTGCTTCCTCCTCCGGCTCACGCGATTCTCTTATCGGGCTTGTAGACTGTACGACCCCCACAAGCGGATTTGTTGATAAGGGCATGGTGATCCGTTCATACGCAAATGGTACAGCGAAGGAAACTCCTTATAACTGTATCGACCCTAATATTTTTATCGATGATGACGGACAGACTTATCTTGTTTGGGGATCGTATGCCGAGGGTATTTATATGCGCCGCATTGACGAGGCAACCGGCAAATTCAAAGAGAATGATACCGAAATGTGGAAGCTTGCGGATGCACCTGACGGAATGGAAGCTCCTTACCTCATAAAGCACGGTAATTACTACTACTTATTCGTTGCAATGGGCAATATGTCCAAGAATGAGAATTATCATTGGGCAGTCGGCAGAAGTGAGAGCCTATTCGGTCCTTACGTTGATAAAAAGGGCAGATCGATGCTTGATGGCTATACCTCTGCGCTTACCGAATATAAACCCGGAGTTCAGGCTACGGCTCACGCACAGCCATTTCTTGATGATGACGGAACATGGTATATGGTATCCGAGATGTGGATGGACCGTTCCGATCCCAACAAAAAGATTCAGCTTCACATAAGCAAGATGGTATGGAACGACGAGGGGTGGCCCGTTACCGCACTGTCAACAAATCTGGTTGACGAGATACTCGGTAAAAAGTAATGAGGTACTTTATGAAAAGCGCATTGCTGTCATTGCTGCTTATAACGGTTGCTTGTTTTGCGGTATCGTGCAATGAGATACCCGATGCGGTTACCGATCCGATAACAGACACCGCAGATTCTGTCACAGATCTGCCTGAGGATGACGTTAGGGGGGAAAAGATAATGCTTGAAAACGGTTCTGTATATTCAATTGTTAACGATGCCTATTACGGTATCGGAGGCGAGACCTTCGGTACTGTAGCAGGTGAATTTGCAGATATGCGCGGCTTCAGAGGAGATCTTGATCAGCTTTTCCGCGCAGTAGATAACGGCGACGGAACGTATAAGCTCGAAAATCTTTCCTCGGGACTCTACCTTTCGGTGCGAGCGGCCACCTCAAGAGATAATGCAAAAACGCTTCTTACCGTTGAAACGACCGTGCACGCGCAGAGCTGGTCGGTCTATAAAGAGGGAAGCAAGTATTACTTACGCTGTGCAGAAACGGGTACTTGGCTTGCAAATGAAAAACCCGATGATTTCTGCCAACCCGTAATGCGTGCAGAACAGAGCGATGCTACTTTGTGGACCTTAAAGAAGCAAGCAGATAAGGATATGGAATTTCCGCGTATATTGCGCCTTGAGGGTGATTACGTATCTGCTTCCAGCTGTCCCGAGATCGTAAAGCATAACGGAGTTTACTATAATTTCAATCAATCGGGCGGTATTGCCGTTAAGAAGTCCGCAGACCTTATCAATTGGACAAAAATAGGCAGCGTGTTTGATACTAAACCCGCTTGGATAAAAGCAGAGATAGGTTCCGATTCGATTTGGGCGCCGGGCTGTTACAAGGTGGGCGACAAATGGCGCGTTTACTACGCCGCATCCTCTCTCGGCTCACAGAATTCCGTTATCGGAATGGCGTATGCCGAAACGCCCGCAGGACCCTATACAGATTGCGGAATGGTGATTAGGTCCCACACCGGGGACCCATATAACTGTATCGATCCTTGCATCTTCACCGATGACGACGGACAGACATACTTTATTTGGGGTTCTTACTGGACGGGAATATATATGCGCCGTCTTGATAAGGAAACGGGACTTTTGCTTGAAGGAAGCGACGAGCAGTGGCATCTTGCGCAGGGAGAAAAGCAGATGGAGGCGCCGTACCTTATAAAGAAGGACGGTTATTACTATCTGTTTGTCGCAATGGGAAATCTCTCCAAAAACGAAAGCTATCATTGGACGGTGGGAAGAAGTGAAAGCCTGTTTGGTCCGTACGTCGATAAAAACGGAAAGCCTATGCTTGAAAACAACTCCTCCCGTCTTACCGCATATAAGCCCGGTGTTCAGGGACTTGCACACGCGCATCCGTTCCTTGACGATGACGGTCAGTGGTATATGGTCGGCGAGTGCTGGAAGGACAGAACAGATCCTAACCGCAAGGTACAGCTTCACATCAGCACTATTGTATGGAACGATGAGGGATGGCCCGTTACAGCTCTTTCAACGGACCTTATCGATGAATTGAACGGAAAAAATTAAAATAATACATAAATCAACTTGGAGGAAAAATGAAAAAGGCAGTTTTACACACCGATAAGTATTTCGGAAGCACCGATATCGACAAGAGAGTCTACGGTTCTTTTGCTGAGCATATGGGCCGTCTCGTTTACGGTGGTATCTACCAGCCCGGTCATCCCACTGCAGATGAGAACGGCTTCCGTCAGGACGTTATTGACCTTGTTAAGGAGCAGGGAGTTACTACCGTTAGATATCCCGGCGGCAACTTTGTTTCCGCTTACAGATGGGAGGATACCGTAGGTCCCCGTGAGCAGCGCCCAGTTTGTACCGAGCCCGCTTGGAAGAGCCTTGAGTCTAACCAATTTGGTCTTAACGAGTTTATGACCTGGTGTAAAAAGACCAATATCGAGCCTATGATGGCGATCAACCTCGGTACCCGTGGCGCCGATGCCGCACGCGGAGTGCTTGAGTACTGTAACTTTAACGTAGGTAAGTACGCTGAGATGCGTAAGAGCCACGGTTATGCCGATCCACATAACGTAAAGATGTGGTGCCTCGGTAACGAGATGGACGGTGTGTGGCAGATCGGCCATCGTTCTGCTGACGAGTACGGTTCCATTGCTGTTCAGACCGGTAGACTAATGAAGCGCCTTGACCCCACCCTTGAGCTTATTGCTTGCGGCAGTGCGGGCGTTGTAGTTCCTACCTTCTGTGCTTGGGATGCTACTGTTATGGAGCATTGCTACGATACCGCGGACTACATTTCCGTACATACTTACTTTGATAACAGAAACAAGAATGAGCAAGACAGTGCAAACTTCATTGCGGCATCAAACGCTCTTGATAATCAGATCAAGTCCGTTATCGCAACCGTTGACCACGTTCGTGCAAAACTCAGAAAGAAGACCTACGTAAATCTCTCCGTTGATGAGTGGAACGTGGTTTACAGACCTCACGGCAAAGTTCCTCCTCAGGAGTGGACCTTCGCTCCTCACGAGATCGAGGACGTATACAACCTTGAGGATGCTCTCCTTGTTGCATCACTTATGATGACCATGCTCCGCCACGCTGACCGCGTAAAGATCGCTTGCCAGGCTCAGCTTGTTAACGTTATCTCCCCCATTATGACCAGTGATGACAGTGTATGGCGCCAGACCATCTACTATCCCTTCGCGGATATGAGCCGCTACGCAAGAGGCAGAGTGCTTCCTATGGCTGTTGAGTGCGATAAGTACGAGGCAGGCATCTACGGTGATGCGAACTATATTGATGCCCTTCTTGCAGAAACTCCCGAGGAAGAGACGCTTGCGCTCTTTGTTGTTAACCGCGAGCTTCACGACAGCACCGAGATCACTCTTGACCTCCGTCAGTACGAGGGTTATAATGTAGTGAGCCACAGTGTTCTTAACAGCGAAGGACTCCGCGATACCAATACCGAGGCAGAGCCTAACAAGGTCGCTCCTCACGCAGGTAATGCAAAGGTTGAGGATGGTATCCTTACCGCGGTTCTCGAGAACCACTCCTACAACTGCATCGTTCTTAAAAAGGCATAAATTTATTATTGCATATTAATATCAAAAGCGCGCCCATTTTTCGGGAGCGCTTTTACTGTTGAAAAGAGCACACACTGTCCGCTCTTTTTTTGTGCTGTACATCAATTAATTGGTTGACACGGTTTTTTCTGAGAGTTATAATTGATTTGAATAATGATTCTTTTTTCAAAGGAGCTTGATTATGAAAAAGTATCTTTTGCCCGAGGGCGGGCAGTTCTATAAGGCTAATCTGCATTGCCACACCACCGTTTCCGACGGAAAACTTACGCCCGAGCAGGTAAAGCAAGCATATACCAAGCAGGGGTATTCCGTTGTTGCATATACAGACCACAACGTAATGCTCGACCAAACGCATCTGTGCGATGAGAATTTCGTTGCGCTTAATGGCTATGAGCTGAATGCTAATGACCCCGGTGCGGTATTTAAATACCGTAAGACATGCCATCTTTGCCTTATAGCGTTAAAACCCGATAATCTCAGGCAGGTATGCTGGCATAGGGAAAAATATATGGTTGGCAACGGTGCCGCCAACAGACATCTTGTACAGCACGATCCCAATATGCCCGATTTTGAGCGCGATCACAGCCCCGAGTGCATCAACACGATGATAAGAGCAGGCGTGGAGAATGGTTTTTTCGTAACGTACAACCACCCGGTTTGGTCGCTTGAAAACAGAAGCGATTACGAAAACTATCACGGTATGCACGCTATGGAGATATGCAATACAGGCTCGTTCCACACATTTCCCGAATACAATCCGATAATATACGATGATATGCTCCGTATGGGAAAGCGCCTTTACTGCATAGCGGCAGACGATAATCACAACGGTGCCCCCTTCGGTGCGCCGAGATGTGATTCTTTTGTCGCCTGGACGATGATAAAGGCGGATAAGCTTGATTACACCTCAATCACCGATGCACTTCTCGCGGGCAGTTTTTACGCATCCATGGGTCCTGAGATCAAGGAGCTGTATATGGACGGCAACAAGCTGTGCGTGAAGACAGGACCGTGCGAGAAGATAGTGATGTCCACCGCCTGCCGCAAAACACGTGCCGCGTTCAGAGAGAAGGGGAAAAGTCTTACACACGCTGAATTTATCGTTGAACCCGATGATGGATACGTTCGTATTACCGTGACCGATAAATTCGGCAGACACGCAAATACCAATGCGTATTTCGTTGAGGATATTTTATAAGAGCTTCGGGGGATAGGGGATATATGAGTAAAGTAGGGGCTAACTGCGTTCGCCCGCTTGCAGATTAACTAAACATAGGTCGAGAATTGGTTATGGAAGAATTAAAAAGGCGAAAAGAGATTCGCCTTAAGTATTATGATTACAGTTCGCCGGGAGCATATTTGGTAACGATCTGTACCGACAAAAGAAAAAATCTGTTTTGGAACGATACGTTCGATACGGAAGCGTTTTCTTGGATATCCGTAGGGGCGAACTGTGTTCGCCCGCAAAATCTTCCGTTGACATATGTCGGTGAAATCGTTAAAGAGGAATTGGAACGTTGGCATATAACTTACAATGACGTTGCTTTACATTCGTATGTTATTATGCCCAATCACATTCATTTGATAGTTGTCATTTATGAGAGTGACAGCGGGCGACCACAGGTCGCCCCTACGCTCGACAGAATGGTCAAGCAGTTTAAGGGAGCCGTTACAAAAAGGGTCGGCATGCCCATTTGGCAAAAATCGTTTTATGAACATGTGATCCGAAACAGAAAAGATTATGATACAAGATTGAATTACATTTGCGAGAACCCTTTGCGTTGGTATTACGACGAATTGTATGTTGAAGAATAAAGCAAATAGCGCCGATGGACATAATGTCCGTCGGCGCTATGTGTTTTTTTGTATTAAAAAAATTTACACGGAATAGTAAGAAAATGATCTGTATTCTCTGCAAATCCAAGTTTTTCGTAAAATACTTTTGCTTTGTCAGTTGCTACCAACCACTCTGAATGCTTGCATTCATTTATACATCTTCTGACAAGCTCTTTCCCGATACCTTGGTGTTGATGTTCAGGATGAACGGCTAAATCATATATCACCGAGCGGAAATGCAAGTCGCTTAATGCTCTGACACAGCCTACTAAACGTCCGTCTGCCCAAGCCGAAAAAACGAACGTTGAATTGAGAAAGCCAACGTTGAAATTATCGATCATAGTCTGAGTCGTATTGCTCTCCTTCGCCCACCCAACCGACAAAAACAGCCGATACAGCTCATCACACGGTATGTCCTTTTGGTTTTTGTATTCAATGTTCATTTGTGTACTCCTCGGGTGTAAGTTTATGCTCCGTTTGCACAAGGGAACCATATTATATAAGGCTCTTCAAATATATTGCTACTTCATTTCCTTTTGCATTTGTGTATACAAGGCCGTTTGTTTCAAAACCTAAGGAGGAGTGAAGAGCAATGCTTGCGGTATTGTCTGTTCTTATTTGCTGTGAAACGATCTTATAACCCATTTCTCTTGCAATATGGCAAGCGGAAAGCATTGCTTCTTTAGCAAAGCCTTTTTTGCGGTATTTTCCGAAGATTTCCGGACCGATCGAGATAACCTCGCTTGAATGTTGGTATAGAGAGATGGTTCCTACTATATCGTTCCCTGATATAATAGCGAGCATTTCAAAATATCTGCCGTTTAAACTTCTTTTATTCCATTCTGATATTAGGTTTTCTGTTTCCGCAACAGTTAAATTTGAATATCCGACAGTCTTCAAATTCGAAGCATCTGATCTGCAGAAATTTCTTAAAGTAATCATAATTACGCAAGATGAATTCCCGTGAGGGAGACTTCTGCGATATTTGTGCCGAGGTCGTCCGTGACGCGGACGGATGCGGCGCAGGTGGTTCTTCCGTTGTGGATAAGGGTGGCGCGGGCAATAAGCCTTGTTCCCTTTGCGCCCTTCATAAACATAGTATTAGCGGAAACGGAAACTGTGGGAACTCCGCCCGCATTTGCGGCAACGGCAAATGCAAAGTCGGCAAGGGTGAATATCGCTCCGCCCATAACGCCGCCGCGAGCATTTTTGTGCCTTGCTTCTATTGGCATAGAGCAGACGGCACAGCCTTCTCCCACCTCGTTAATAACGCATCCCGCGTCTGTGGCGAAAAGGTCGTCCTTAAAATACTCTCTTATCTCTTCAAGTGTTTTCATAATTTTCCTCCGTTATTTGAGTGCATAACTTATCATTGACAACGCAACCGAAATGCCGTTTTGGAGGCTCTCCTCAAGCATATATTCGCTTCTTGTGTGAGCTCCGGCGGATCTGACACCTCCAACACATACGGCAGGAATGCCCATTGATAACGGCACGTTGCAATCCGTAGATCCTGTGCCTATTCTCGGTGTAAATCCGTATGCATTTTCTATTGTTTTTATCGCTTTATCCGTTAATGCTTTTTGCCTTGCTTCGTCCACGTTTGAACCGCAGGGGCGGTCGCCGACCTTGGTGACCGTTATCTCGGCGTCAACATTCTCAAAAGCTTTAATTATTTCAATAAAGCTTCCCTGCATATATTCAAGGTTTTTCGCATTATCCGAGCGGTATTCATAAAGCATTTCGGCATTTTGTGCTATTGTGTTTACAGAAGTTCCGCCAGATACCGTGCCTACGTTGTAGGTCGTCCTTCCGTTCTCGGGAAGCTTGATTGAGTAAAGCTTGTTTATGAGCTGCGCCATGACGGCTATTGCATTCGTTCTCCCGAAATTTCCGTATGAATCGCCGCCTTCGGTCTTTATTTCGATATTATACCTGTGCGAGCCGACAGCACGGGTGACCACAGACCTCGGATGGCTGTCGAAGGCCCCAAATTCAGTCACTCTGCCACCGAAGCGTTCCATAATGTGCCTGCAGCCTTTGAGATTGCCAAGTCCCTCTTCGCAGGAATTGATTACGATGAGAATTCCGCAGTCTTTGCATTCGGGTTTGTTTTCAACAAGATATTTTGCCGCCATCATAAGCGCAACTGCGTGCGCGGTGTCATCCCCAACGCCGGGGCAGAATATCTTTCCGCCGCGTCTTTCAAGCGGCAGAGGATCAGTGTCCGGAAATACTACGTCGCTGTGCGCCATAAACACCTTTAGCTCGCCGCCGTTATCCTTGTAAGGGTATACGACGTTCAGCGCTTCGTCGATATATGCACCCTCGGCACCGATATCCTGCAGCCATTTGCGGCAGAATTCTGCGCGAAGTTCCTCGTTATGTGAAGGAGCTGGAATGGGCGCAAGCTCCAGCAAAAGCTTTATAGCCGTTTCATAATTATTTTCAGCGTATTTCTTTATTTCTTCTACGGTTATCATAAAGTCCTCACAGCAGTTTAAAACTGTTTTTATAACAGTCAATGACACCTTCGTTTTTCAGTTTGCTTATCTCGCTTGAAAGACCGCTTCTGTCTACTTCAAGATAATCGGCAAGCTCCTGGCGGTCAAAAGGGACCTCAAATGCGGTCTTGCCGGTCTTTTTTGCCATAAGCGCAAGATAAGCAAGCAGCTTTTCCCTTGTTGTTCGCTTTGAAGTTATTTCAATGCGGTCGTGCAGATAAATGTTTTTGGTTGCAAGATCGCGCATAAGATTGTATATCAGCTGTTGGTGAAAACCGCAATTGTTGCAGCAGGTATGCAGTACGTGCGAGCAGTCAATGAGCATGATCTCGCAAGGCTCGTTTGCAACCACTGAGACCGGCAGCACAGACGTTTCGGCACAAGCAAATTCCTCGCCGAATATTTCCCCATCCGTGATCTCTCCGAGGATCACACGGTTTCCGTAATAATCTATTTGTACAGTTTGAGCACTTCCTTCAAGCATTATTCCTATAGCAGTTGCGGCGTCGCCTTCGGAAAATACCGTGCTCCTCTTGTCGAAATGTACCGTACGCGCGCCGAGGCAGGGAAGCAGTTTGTTGAGGTCTGCCGAGTCTATTCCCTGGAAAAGCGGGCAGGCGTTAAGTGATTCTGAGGCAGTTTTCAAAATATTTCTCCAAACGTTGAAAATTCAACAGATTTTGTGAGCATATTATACTATAATAAAAGCACAAAAGCAAGGAGATTAAAAATGAAATTAGCTTTTTTCGATACCAAACCGTACGACCGCCCTTCGTTTGAAAAGCATTGCGCTGAGGCGGAAATAGATATAAAGTTTTTTGATACCAAGCTAAATGCCGACACCGCAGAGCTTGCGCACGGTTATGATGCAGTGTGTGCATTTGTAAACGACACAGTAAATGCCGATGTAATAGATAAGCTTTACGAGCTTGGAGTGCGCGTGCTTGCGTTGCGTTGTGCCGGTTTTAACAACGTTGATATGAAGTATGCATACGGAAAGCTTCATGTTTTGCGTGTGCCTGCTTACTCCCCCTATGCGGTTGCCGAGCATACGATGGCGTTGCTTCTTACCTCTGTCAGACGTATTCATAAAGCTTATATTCGCTCTCGGGATTTTAATTTCAGTCTTAACGGACTCACTGGCGTTGATCTTCACGGAAAGACCGTAGGGGTTATAG
>JAZQJQ010000049.1:0-22741 GCA_045541735.1 Eubacteriales bacterium | reverse complement strand
ATACGTTGATATGCACCACACCTGCGAGGACATCGGCATTTCCCTCGGCAAGGCTTTTTGCGGTGCCCTCGGCGATAAAAGGGGCATCGTGCGCTACGGTGATATCATCCTTCCGATGGATGAAGCGCTCATCCTTGCCGCGGTCGATATTTCCGGCAGAGGCGGTTACTACTCCGATATGGATATACCTGCTGAAAAGGTAGGAGATTTTGATACTGAGCTTGTGCTTGAATTTTTTACCGCTTTTGCACAGAATGCGGGGATAACCCTGCACGTAAGAAAGCTTGCGGGCAAAAACTCGCATCACATAATAGAAGGTGCGTTTAAGGCGGTTGCAAGAGCATTGCGTACGGCGGTCAGCATCGATGCAAGGAATGCAAATACCGTGCCTTCCACCAAGGGGTGCTTATGATAGCTATTGTTGATTACGGCGTGGGTAATCTCTTCTCGCTCGTTTCCTCGCTCAAGCGTATCGGCGCGGATGCGGTGGTGACCGGTGACAAAAACGAGATACTGAACGCAGATAAGGTCATCTTACCTGGTGTCGGCGCTTTTGAGGATGCCATCAAAAAACTGCGCGATGCAGGCCTTGACGTTACACTTAAAGAATTTGCCGCAAGCGGCAAGGAGATAATGGGAATATGCCTCGGTATGCAGTTGCTTTTTGAAAAAAGCTACGAATACGGGGAGCATGAGGGACTCGGACTTCTCAAGGGTGAGGTAGTTCCTATGGCAGGATATATTCCCGACACGCTCAAGATACCGCACATCGGCTGGAACGCTCTTCGCTTTACACGTGAATCTCCCCTTTTCCGTTACATAAACGAGGGCGAATGCGTTTACTTTGTACATTCATACTTTGCAACAGGCTGTGAAGAAAGCCTTATAGCCGATTCGGAATACGGAAGATTCCTCACCGCAGCAGTATGCAAGGATAACGTAATGGGATGCCAGTTCCATCCCGAAAAAAGCGGTGAGACGGGGCTTGCCATTCTCAGAGCGTTCTCGGAAGGAGTTAATCAATGAAGCTTTTCCCTGCGATAGATCTGTACGAAAAGAAGGCGGTACGCCTGCTTTTCGGCGATTACGAAAAGATGACCGTATACAGCGAGGATCCGCTTTCCGTTGCAAGAGATTTTGAAAAAAGCGGAATGACCTGCATCCATATGGTAGACCTTGAGGGTGCAAAAAACGGAACCACCCCAAACATCGAAGTTGTAAAAAGCATTGCGGAAAGCACCTCGCTATTCGTTGAGATAGGCGGCGGTATACGCAATATGAAAACGGTCACAAAATATCTTGAGAGCGGTGCAGACCGTGTTATACTCGGCACCGCCGCTGTAACCGACGAAGCTTTTTTACGTGAAGCGCTTGAAAAATACGGAGAAAAGATCGCAGTCGGTGCCGACGTTAAGGACGGCAGGATAGCAATAAGGGGCTGGCTTGAAAACAGCGAGTATACGCTTTTTGAGTTCGTTGAAAAAATGCAGTCGCTCGGCGTTAAAAACATAATATGCACCGACATTTCAAAGGACGGAGCAATGCGCGGAGCAAATTTGGAGCTGTACAGCGAGCTTTCAAAGAGATTCACCGTGGATATAACCGCATCAGGCGGTGTTTCCACACTGGACGACATTAGAAAACTTGCCGATATGGACATTTACGGAGCAATAATCGGCAAGGCGTACTATACGGGCGCGATCGACCTTAAAGAAGCGGCGGAGGCGGCAAAATGATAACGAAAAGAATCATACCCTGCCTTGACGTTAAAAACGGAAGAGTTGTTAAGGGCGTGAATTTTGCAGGTCTTAACGACGTTTCCGACCCCGTTTCCCTTGCCCGCTATTACAGCGAAAACGGTGCGGACGAGCTTGTTTTTTACGATATAACCGCATCTGCCGAAGGGCGAGCACTTTTCACGAACGTTCTCAGGCGTGTGGCAAGCGAGATATTTATTCCGCTTACCGTCGGCGGAGGCATCAACACACTTGACGATTTCGACCGCGTGCTAAAGTGCGGTGCTGACAAGGTAAGCGTTAATTCGGGCGCCATCAAAAACCCTGCACTTATAACCGAGGCTGCAAAAAAATACGGCGACCAGTGCGTTGTGCTTTCAGCCGATATCAAGCGCGTTGACGGTGTTTTCCGAGTTTTTTCCAAGGGTGGGCGCGAAAACACGGGAATGGAAGCAATCGAATGGATAAAGCGCTGTGTATCTATGGGCGCGGGTGAGGTCGTTGTAAACTCCATTGACACGGACGGAGTTAAAAACGGATTTGATATTGAAATGCTCCGTGCGGTATGCGATGCCGTTAAAGTGCCCGTTATCGCATCCGGAGGCGCGGGCAGCGTTGACGACTTTATAGATCTGTTCAAAAAAATACCTGATATAGATGCGGGGCTTGCCGCATCGGTATTCCACTTCGGGGAGATAAAGATTCCCGATCTCAAGCGCGAGCTTGCTGAAAACGATATTGCTGTGAGGTTAGTGAAATGATAAATATTGACGAGCTTAAATTTGACAAAAAAGGTCTTATCCCCGCTATAGTGGTGGACAGTCTTTCAAAAAAGGTACTTACACTTGCTTATATGAACCGCGAGAGCCTTGAAATTTCTATGGAAAAGGGGCTCACCTGTTTTTTCAGCCGTTCAAGGAACGAGCTGTGGCTGAAGGGCGAGACAAGCGGAAACTATCAGCATATCGTTTCCATTACCGCAGACTGTGATAACGACGCGCTCGTCGTTGAGGTCGAAAAAGACGGCCCAGCCTGCCATACGGGTACGGAATCGTGCTTTACAAAGGAAGTTTTCGCAAGCGATGAACTGCATTCCTTCTCCCTTGACGGCCTGTATGAGCTGCTTGTAGGCAGAAACAAAGAGCGCCCCGAGGGAAGCTACACGACCTATCTTTTTGAAAAGGGTATTGACAAGATACTTAAAAAGGTGGGCGAGGAATGCACCGAGGTTATAATCGCGGGCAAGGCTGATGACAAAAAAGAGACCGTATATGAAATTGCGGACCTCGCATATCACGTTATGGTGCTTATGGTGCAGATGGGGATTTCCCTTGATGACGTCCGCCGCGAGCTTGCAGGCAGACACATAATTGACCATAAGGTAAAGCAGGAAAAAATGACGAAGTAAAAGGGTATGTAAAAAAAGCACAGACCGCAAAAAAAGAGAAAAAACATTGAAAACAAGAAAGTTTCAATGTCGGCAAAATAAGGACGAAGGTAAGAAAAACTCAAAATATTGAGTTTTTCTGTAAAAATCTTTTTTTTGCTCCAAACAAAATCTGCCCTCGACGTATAATATACGCCTCGCGGGCAGATATTTGCTTGTTCTGCGCATTTTTTCCTATCCCCTTAGGGGGTGTAAAAAACTGAGTTTTTTACACCCCCTTTTGTTCTTTATTCTGCTTCAAACACGTAAACGTTTCCGTAGCTCCAATTATAACCGCTTCCGTTGTGGCGGTCAAAAGTCAGCCAAAAATATCTTGTACGGCTGCCGATATGCACCGGCATCACACTGCCCCAACCGCGGAAGCCGCCGTCCGGCAGATCGAAACGGGCGTTTGTCATTCCTTTTTTGCTGTAAATTCGGTAATCGGACACAGCTTTGAAATCGTTACCGCAAATAAAGTACAGCTCTCCGTCTATCCGCACAAAAGAGCCTCCCGTTTCCGCTCCGTCAAGACCCTTGCCTATATATCTGTAGCCGTCAAACGGAGCATCGGACTCAAAGAAAACGTAACGGTATGCTCGTACCGCCGGGTCGATACGGCAAATTGCCATCAGCCATTTTCCGCGCTCCCCGTCGTAGAAAAAGTCGGGGTCTTCATCGCCTTTAAAACCAAAAAAAGCGGTTATATCCTGTTCAGTCCCTTTTTCCATAAGAGTGATATCGGCAACGTTTATGCCGTAACGTATATCGCCCCTAAATTCGGAATGGCCTAAAATATGCCCGTGGCTGAATGAGCACATCCACAGCAAATAACATTGTTTTTGTCTGTGATAGAGCACGGATGCGGCAACGTCGCCGCACCACCTGCCGTCACCGGCATCATAAAGAAGCACCCCGGTCATATCAAATTCCGCAGTGCCGGGCACCCACGAGAATATTGCCTGGTATCCCCCCGCCTGCAGGCGTACCGAGGCAGTAAAGAAAACTTTGCCGTTTTCCGTCATCACTTCGCCGTTTTCATACCTTATGGGTCTCATATCAGCCTGAGAAATACCGTTATCTATATAAGAGCGCACGGAAAATATCTCTGCATCCTCCGTGTACAGATACACCCTGCCGCGCGAGAATATGCGCTGATCGTTAATAGAGTCGAGAGTCACGCACTCAAAAGTATGCACGTGCTCCGTGCTTGTGCCGGTCTTCTTATAAACATCAAAGGCACCGGGACGGCATGTAACGGAATACGTAATGCGTCCGCGGGGACTTACGTTCTTTTTTTCTTCAATGTCCCCGCAGACAAAGCTCACGTTTTCACTATCAAACATTACTTTTGCGGTAAATATCTCCGTCTCCAGAAGAAAGCCCGCTCTGCCGCCGCTTATATCCGCATCCACCTCATAGGAGGCATACGGAAAGGTACTGCACAGATAACGCTCCGCAAAGCCGTTTGAAACACGGTATACACCGCCATACACCGTTTCTACCGCCGCTTCTCCCCTCTCCCGCAGCGGATACGGGTCTCCGCGGTCGTCTTTTACAAAATCCTTTGTAAAGGACATTCTTCCAAGGCTTATCTCCATATCTTTATACATATTTAACGCAAACCTGCGTCTGAAGACCGTATTGGAAATATCCATAAGCACCTCACACTTTTTATTACATAATACCCCATTTGGGAGATCTTTGCAAGCCTGCAGCATTAAAAACGAAGCAGTGGTCGGCGCCCGGCCTCTGCTTCGTTTAAAACTAATTCTGAGCTTTTTCCAAAGCTTCCTTAACGAAGAAGCTTCCGCCGATGGCGGCTATCTTGTCGAAAGCGAGGAACTCGTCTATATTGCCTCTGTCAACTCCGCCTGTGGGAATGAACTTCACCTGAGGGAAGGGGGCGGATAGGGCTTTGAGCGCCTTGAGTCCGCCGTACACGTTTGCGGGGAAGAACTTGACCGTGGTGATGCCAAGCTCAAGAGCCTGCATTATTTCCGTAGGGGTAACGCATCCCGGGTAATAGGGGATGTTTTTTTCATTGCATATCTTAGCAACAGCAACCGAAAGACCGGGTGAAACTATAAACTGTGCACCCGCCTCAAGTGCAGCATTGCACTGCTCTGCATTGATAACGGTGCCCGCACCGATGCTCATATCGGGGTAATTTCTGCAAGCATATTCAATGGCATCGCGAGCACAAGCTGTACGGAAGGTAATCTCCGCACAGTTAATGCCGATGCCCTTGAGGGCAGTAAGTATCTTGTCCGTTTCGGACAATTCCTTTATCACAACGACCGGAATAAACTTTTCCATAATGATCTCCATCAAATATCAGAATTAAACGCCTGAATAGGCTGCAAAGCCGCAGTCAATGGGAAGCACAACGCCCGTAATAGCCGATGCAGAGCGATCGTCACACAGAAAGAGAGTTGCGCCGAGCAGCTCGTCCGCATCAACGAAGCGCCCCATAGGTGTACCGTTCAGTATCTTTGCGCTGCGTGCGGTAGGTGTGCCGTCTTCGTTATAAAGCAAAGATCTGTTCTGTGCGGAAACGAGAAAACCGGGAGCGATCGCATTGCAGCGCACACCCGTACCTGCAAAATAGGTGGCAAGCCATTTTGTAAAGTTGGATACCGCCGCCTTTGCCGCAGAATATGCGGGGATCTTTGTAAGCGGTGTAAAGGAATTCATAGAAGAAATGTTGAGAATATTGCCGCACCTTCTTTCCGCCATATCCTTTGCAAAGATCTGTGTGGGTATGAGAGTACCTTGAAAATTCAGATCGAATACAAAATCAACACCGCCGTCTTCAAGGTCAAAGAAGGATTTACCGCCTTCCTTTGCCTCGTGATGATACTCGTTGTCGGTGGTTGCGCGGGGATTATTTCCGCCGGCACCGTTTATTAGTATATCGCAGGGACCGAGATCCTTTAATACTGCCTCGCGCACCCTTTCAAGCTCTTTGCCGTCAAGAACGTTTGCCTTGTAGCCTTCGCAGATATATCCCTCTGCCTTGAGCTCATCAGCAAGCTTCTCTACAACATCCGCATTTATGTCAAGAGCGGCGACCTTTGCACCGCTTTTTGCAAAGGCACGTACCATTGCGCCGCAAATGAGTCCTCCGGCACCCGTAACCACCACTACCTTGCCGGTATAGTCAACGCTAAGGGGTAAGTTCATATTATGCCTCCTGTTTATTATCAAGTTTTTCAAGCATATCCCAAACACCCAGCATATACATTATACCCAACGCGCGGTCGTAAAGACCGTAACCCGGTCGCACTTTGCCGGGACCCTCATCCCATAGATGGCGTCCGTGGTCCGGCCTTATATAGCCATCAAAACCGCAATCGTGATATGCCTTAAGAATATCAAGGATGCCCGTGTCGCCGTCGCAGTCGCGGTGGCTTGCCTCGGAAAAATCGCCGTTTTCGAAATGCTTTACGTTTCTTATGTGAGCAAAGGCTATTCTGCCGCAATGCTTACGCACAATATCCGCAACGTTATTACCGGGATCTGCACTTAAACTGCCCGAGCAAAGAGTAAGGCAGTTATACTCGTCGTCCACCATTTTCAGGAATCTTTCAATGCTCTCGCCGTTTACAAGCAATCGGGGCAGTCCGAAAATGTCCCAAGGCGGGTCATCCATATGGATCGCCATTTTCACATCGCACTCGCGGCACACCGGCATGATTGCCTCAAGAAAATACTCGAGATTCGCCCACAGCTTTTCGTGATCTACACCCTCGTATGCCTTGAAGAGTTCGTCAAGCTTTGCCATACGCTCCGGCTCCCAGCCGGGAAAGGACATATCGTACTTTTCCGTGAAATCCAGAATGTACTTTGCCATAGCATTATAATCATCACGGATCGTATTTTTTTCATAAAACAGTGCAGTGGAGCCGTCACCTACCGGGTGGAACAATTCACTGCGCGTCCAGTCAAAGATCGGCATAAAATTGTAACAGATCACCTTCACGCCGAATTTTGCCAGATTGCGGATGCTCTGCTTATAGTTTTCTATATACTTATCTCTGGTGGGCAGCCCTATCTTTATATCATCGTGTACGTTGACGGATTCCACTACGTCCATATTGAAGCCGTACTCGTCAAGCTGTCTTTTCACCTCGGCTATTTCCCGGGTTTCCCATATCTCACCGGGCATTTTGCGATGCAGCGCCCACACTATCCCCTCCACCCCGGGGATCTGCTTGATATCGGAAAGCTTAATGTTATCATTTCCCTCGCCGTACCAACGGAAACACATTTTCATTTTATGATCTTTCTCCTCACTCAAGTCCGAAATAAGCTGCGGCGTTATCGTGGCAGATGCCGCGCACAAGCTTTTCGAGGGATCTCTCATCATTCGGGTATTCGCCGTTTTCCACCCAACTGCCTATAAGATCGCACAGTATTCTGCGGAAATACTCGTGTCTGGTGTAGGAAAGGAAGCTGCGAGAATCCGTAAGCATACCCACAAAATTTCCAAGCAGGCTGAGATTCGCAAGGCCTATAAGCTGCTCCTGCATTCCAGTTTTGTTATCGTTAAACCACCAGGCGCTTCCATGCTGCAATTTACCGCACACGCCTGCGCCCTGGAATGCGCCGATGAGGGTGTCTATAAAAGCATTATCCGAGGCATCAAGGCTGTATATTATCGTTTTCGGGAGACTGTTTTCTCTGTAGAGGCGGTCAAGAAGTCCCGAAAGCTGCCATTTTGACTCCGCAGGGCCGATACAGTCAAACCCCGTGTCGGGTCCGAGCCTTGCGAGCATTACGGAATTTGGGTTGCGCAGGCAGTTGTAATGAAGCTGCATCACCCAGCCTCGCTTTGCATATTCAGCGGAACAGAACACAAGCAGCTCCGTTTTTATTTTTTCTGACTCTTCCCTGCTTACGGTATGCCCGTTAACGGCTTTGGCAAACACGCTGTCAGCCTCGCCGGTGCCGCAAGGCCTGTATAC
Source organism: Eubacteriales bacterium (assembly GCA_045541735.1). Taxonomy (GTDB): domain Bacteria; phylum Bacillota; class Clostridia; order Oscillospirales; family CAG-272; genus RUG12395. Next base: position 14,609 of record JAZQJQ010000049.1, on the reverse strand, counting down.
CATATAATCAAGTCCGTGGTCGCTTGCTCTGCAACCGCAATCACCGAAATGATCCATCCTGTCAGACAGAGCATTTTTGAGATCCGAAAACGTCCTTATCTCCCTGCCCCAGACCGAAGCGAGCACAGTTATATAGTCCCGCCAGCCGTCCTTATCTGCGTTCAGCGCCTTATCGGGACGGAACGTAGGCGCAACCGATGTAGCAAAGGTCTTATCCTCCATCAGCTTTTTATGCCATTCGAGACTGTCGGCAGGATCGTCCGTAGTACCGATAAAACGCACGTTGCTCTGTTTTATTATGCCCCTTGCGCTCATGCTGGAATCCGCAAGCTTTCCGGCAGCAAGCCGCCAGACCTCCTCCGCGGTGTCACCGTTCAGGATCCCCTCATAGCCGAAATACTTTTTCAACTCCAGATGGCACCAATGGTACATCGGATTTCCTATCGCCTTAGGCAGTGCCTCTGCAAACTTTTGGAACTTTTCCCTTTTCGGAGCGTCTCCGGTAATATACCGTTCCTCTACTCCGTTTGAGCGCATAATACGCCATTTGTAATGATCGCCCGAAAGCCACACCTCAAACAGATCTTCAAACCGCTTGTCCTCATATATCTCGCGCGGACTTACGTGGCAGTGATAATCGATTATAGGAGAATCACTTGCATATTTGCTGTAAAGAGCTTTCGCCGTTTCTGTAGTCAGAAGAAAATCCTCAGTTAAAAATCCCTTCATTTTTCTCCTCCGTAGTTCGGGCGCATTTAGGTATTGCGAATGTTTATCAGTCTGTTACCAATCAAAAGCTAAAATTGCTTTTTTTTCATTTTAACACTTTATTCTGTGAATTACAATGTCAATAACAAAAAAAGGCGGCTGAAAAGAACGTTGTTCCTTTCAGCCGCCTTTTATCAAAAATTACTCTTGAGGCTTTACGGGCATAACGATCGCCGCAATAATGTAAGCAAGAAGACCTGCGCCTGCAAAAAGGGTAAGTACTACCCAAGCAAGACGGATGAGGGTAGAATCGATTCCGAAGTATTCTGCAATGCCTGCGCAGACTCCGCAGAGTTTCTTGTCCTTTACAGACTTATAAAGCTTCTTTTCCATTTGTTATAACTCCTTTCGCAACACTTTAGGTTACTCGCCTAATTATACAGTACGTGCGGCCTGATTTCAAGTATATTTTTAAATATTATCGAAAAAAGTCGAAAAGCAAAAAGTAAACCGATGGTTAAATCATTTAAAAAGACTTGCATTATTTATATAGATGTTATATCATTGTTATGTATTGATTATAATCCCCAAGAAAGAGGAAATACAAATGAAAAGGATCTTAAAGACCGTATCTATAGCTTTATTGATATGCACGTTGTTTGGATTTGCTTCCTGCGGCGGCGCTGAGCTCCCCACCGAAGACGACCGCACCGTAGCCGCAGTAAACGGCAAGCACAACGTTACATACGACCTATATAAATATTTTTATCTCAACTATGCTTCCGCGTACAGCGAAAAGGATTTCGAGGGCGAAAGCCGCCTTGAAACGGAGGCAGAGATACGTACCCTTTGCGAAGGCGCACTGAAAAACGTTTTTGCCGTTGTTGACCTTGCAATGGAATACGGCATTACCGTAAACGATAGATCCGTCAAGGAAAGCGTAGAACTCAAGGTAGACGAGGCAATAGAGCAGTTCGGCGGAAAAGGTGAGTATGCAGCTGCTCTTGAAGCCTATTATATGACCGATTCCGTTTTCCGTTTTATGATGGCGGTGGATGCTTGCGAGGACGAGCTTTACGCAACGCTCACGACCGGTCTCGGCATTATAGATAACTCCGACGAAACCGTCATGAACGCGATAAAGGGCGATGATTTCATCCGTATCGTACAGGTGCTCGTTGCACACGACAACGGTTTTTCCGATGCAAAGAACAAGGAGACAGCCGAAAAAGTGCTCCGTCTTGCAAAGGAAGGCGAGGATTTCGATAAGCTTATCGCAAACTATTCAAACGACTATTCTATGACACGGGACGGATATTACTTTACCTACGGCTATATGCTTGACGAGATAGAAGAAGCCGCATTTGAGCTTAAAGTAAACGAGATCTCTCAGATAATCGAGACTGAAAACGGCTACCACATCATAAAGCGCCTTGAAAAGGACGACGCCTTCCTTGTTACGAACTACGCATCCCTTAAGGCACAGTATGAAAGCTGTAAATTCTATGCGCTTATTGACGGACGCGCCGAGAAACTTAACGTTACTCTTAACGAAACTGCGGACGAGATAGACCACAATCTTTTGGTGAAAGAATGAAGCTGAAAAGAAACGGAATCGCCTCCGTATACAAACGCCCCAAGGACAAAAAGCTTATCTTCAATATTTTGCTGATAATAGCCGTGCTTGTTCTTACAGTTGTTATTACGGCGGCATACGGCAACAAACTGAAAAAGCAGGCAGGTCAGTTTGACGATACTCCTGCTCCGGATATTCCCGTTGATACGGCGCCCCCGGCCGGAGATACCGTAAACGCGGATAAGGATATCGCGGCGCTTTATTTGCCCTCTGCCGCATTTGAAAGTAAGGATGCATTCGAGACAGCGGTATCGGCCCTGCCGGATGGCTGCAATGCACTTTCCATGATGCTTTACACAGCGCAGGACGGAGAGCGTTTTTGCGCAGATTGCGCTTCGCTTTTATCAGTCCCCAAGCTTGAAAACGCCCCCACTGCACCTGAAATATTCCGCACGCTGAAAAGCCGCAACATCTACTCCTCCGTTATTATCGAAAGCCGTGCCCTTGCAGGCGGTCTTGCCCCCGCAGAGCGCGAGGCGGTCGCCGCTTACGAGCATCTGCTTATTACCGAGCTTTACGCTTCCGGCTGTAACGAATTCATCATCTTTAACGCAAACGTCACACCCGATACCGTCGGTATGATAAATGAATACTGCACAAAGCTGAAATCTCTCTGCGACGGTATCAAGGTCGGCATCTCACTTTCCCGAGGCGCCGACGTATCAAAGGACGGCTCCGTGATCTACAGCCGCCTTAATTACGTATACGATTTTCTGTGTCTTGACCTTACCGCCGCACTGTATGCGGATATCAATACTGCGCCCAACCTCCTTACAAACGGTGCCGCATCGGCTGACGGCACGGACGGGGAGTTAAGCGATATCGACTTTCCCACCCTTCGTGAGACTGTCGAATACGAGCTGCTGCACATCTCCCGTTACGAGATGCGCGTGCTGTTCAGGATAACGGACAATGCGACAGTAGAGGGTTGCAGCACCGTACTGCTTCCCTTCCTTGCGGATCTTTCGCTCTACTCCGTTTCCCTTGTAAGCGGCAATTGATGCCGATGAAGGACAATAGTCCGACTATGACTATAAGAGAAAGAAATGAATAAAAGAAAGTCTTACACAAAGCTTGGGATGATACTCGACTTTCTGAAAAACAGCAAGCGCTGGTTCGTGCTCTCCACGCTCAGCGCTTTGCTTGTGTCAGTCAGCGAGCTTCTTTCCCCGCAGATCGTCCGTTTCACCGTTGACTCGGTGATAGGAAACGAAAAACCCGATATGCCCGCGCCCGTGCTTTCCGTTATCGAAAGGCTCGGAGGGGCAGAAGCATTCCGCGACAAACTGTGGATCATCGCCCTTGCGGTTGTCGGTGTAGCGGTATTTACCGTAATATTCAAATACTGCTTTTCGGTATTCAATACCAAAGGTGCCGAAACGCTTGTAAAAAAGATGCGCGACACACTGTTTGACCATATCGAGCGACTGCCGTTTTCGTGGCACATGAAAAACCAAACGGGAGACATAATACAGCGCTGTACCTCGGACGTTGAAACCGTCAAGCGTTTTCTTTCCGAGCAGCTGACACAGGTGTTCCGCATTGTGTGTTTGCTTACGATGTCGCTTGTTTTTATGTTCTCCATGAACACTGCTCTCTCCCTTATAGCGCTTTTCGCAATTCCGGTAATTTTCGCTTACAGTATGCTTTTCCACAAGCGTATCAGCGGCTCCTTTGCCGAATGTGATGAAAACGAGGGCAAGCTTTCCGCTATTGCGCAGGAAAACCTCACCGGAGTGCGTGTTGTACGCGCCTTCGGACGCGAAAAGTACGAGATAGACCGTTTTGAAGATCAGAACAACAAATACTGCTCACTGTGGACCCGGCTTTCTATGATATTTTCCGTATTCTGGGGAAGCGCAGACCTCATCTCCGGAATTCAGGTAATGCTTATCATAACGGTCGGTGCCGCGCTTGCCATTAACGGCGCGATCACACCCGGCGAATACATAACCTTTATTTCCTATAATTCAATGCTCATCTGGCCCGTGCGTATGCTCGGAAGAATGATCGCAAACATCAGCAAGGCCGGTGTGTCGCTCGACAGAATTTATTACATTATGTCAAGCGAAGAGGAAAAGGACAGAGAAAATGCCCTTACCCCCGATTTCAAGGGAGCCGATATAGCCTTTGAGAACGTAAGCTTTGCATACGACGGATGCCCCGAGCTGCTTCACAATATCAACGTAACGATAAAGGCGGGTTCTACCGTCGGCATACTCGGAAGCACCGGCTCCGGCAAATCCACACTAATACATCTCATCGACAGACTCTACGATATCCCCGAGGGATGCGGCAGAATCACCGTCGGAGGTGTAGACATCGCGGATATCAAGGGCGAGCATTTGAGAAAAAATATCGGAATCGTACTGCAAGAGCCTTATCTCTTTTCCCGCTCAATACGCGACAACGTTGCCATAGCGTGCGAAGATGCATCTATGGATACGGTGCGCGAGGCAAGTGCCACGGCGGCATTTGAGGAAACTGCAGACTCGTTTACAGACGGTTTTGACACATTTGTGGGAGAGCGCGGCGTGACACTCTCGGGAGGTCAAAAGCAACGGGCGGCGATAGCACGTATGCTTACGCAAAAAGCCCCAATTATGATATTCGACGACTCCATGAGTGCACTTGACACGGAGACCGATGCAAAGATACGTAACGCACTGCATGAAAAACTCGGCGATTCCACCGTTATCATTGTCTCCCACCGCATAACGACGCTTATGCAGGCGGATATGATACTCGTTATGGAGGACGGCAGAATAACCGAACGCGGTACACACGCCGAGCTGATCAAAAACGGCGGACTCTACTCCAGGGTCTATGAGCTTCAAAGCAAGCTTGTTTCCGACAGCGAGGAGGTGAGCGCGTGAAAAAGAATACTGAACGCGAATACGTAAAACTTCCCATGTTCGGAATACCTAAGCTCATCCCCTATCTGCGTCCTTATAAAAAGATATTGCTCATTATGGTGCTGTGCGGTCTTGGCGGAAGTGCAACGGACGTACTGCTTCCCTTCTTCCAAAAATACGCACTAAACCACTTTATCGAGCTTGGTACGCTTGATACTCTTTTACCGTTCATTCTGCTATACCTTCTCTTTCTTGTTGTGCAGATGGCGGTCAACTTCGTTTCCACCTATTTCGCGGCACGCATAGAGCACAGCGTAAGCCGCGATCTGCGCCGTGCGGGCTTCAATCACCTGCAAACGCTTTCGTTCTCCTACTTTAACCAAAACAGTGTGGGATACATTCACGCAAGAGTAATGAGCGACACAACAAGAATAGGCGAGCTTTGCTCCTGGTCGCTTATGGACGGTGTATGGCACCTTTCCTACATCATCGGCGTTATTGCCGTTATGTTCTCGATGAACGCACGTCTTGCACTCCTTGTTGTTGCGGTGATTCCTTTTACCGCAGTATGCATCGGAATATTCCAAAAAAAGCTTTCTGATTTTCACCGCAGGATAAGAGAGATAAACTCTAAAATAACGGGAAACTTCAACGAAGGAATTACCGGCGCCAAGACTGTAAAGACCCTTGTGATCGAAGATAAGATGTCCCGCGATTTCAACGTTGACAGCGCAGAAATGAAGCGAACGGCGATAAGAAGCGCAAGGCTTAATGCTCTTTTCGGCTCCGTTATCACATTTGCTTCATCCCTGGTGCTTGCACTCGTATTACTGCGCGGCGGTAAGCTGACAATGGAAAATGCAATGCTTATCGGTACGCTTTCCGTATTTATGTCTTACGCGCTCGGAGTGATGGAGCCTATACGCTGGGCGATAGACGCACTCTCCAGCCTTATTAACGTTCAGGTAAACATCGAGCGTTTTACAAAGCTTATGGAAACCAAGTCCGACGTTGCGGACTCGCCCGAGGTAGTCGAAAAATACGGCGATAGCTTCGAGCCTAAGCGGGAAAACTGGGAGGAGCTACACGGTGATATCGAGTTTTGCGACGTTACCTTCAAATATCCCGACGGAGACGAATACATACTCGAGCATTTCGACCTGAAGATACCGCAGGGCAGCAGCGTTGCCATAGTAGGTGAAACGGGTGCGGGTAAATCCACGCTGGTCAACCTCGTTTGCCGCTTTTTCGAGCCCACGGAGGGCAAAGTGCTTATCGACGGTAAGGATGCACGCGAGCGTTCACAGCTGTGGCTGCATTCGAGCATTGGCTACGTACTCCAGACTCCCCACCTCTTCTCGGGTACCGTTGCGGAAAATCTACGCTACGGCAATCCGAACGCAACGGAAGAGGACATTATGGCAGCCCTCAGACGTGTCAGCGCCGAGGACATAGTTGCAAAGATGGAAAAGGGCCTTGAAAGCGAGGTGGGCGAAGGCGGAGATCTTCTTTCTACCGGCGAAAAACAGCTTCTGTCCTTCGCGCGCGCAATACTTGCAGACCCGCGCATTCTTGTTCTTGACGAAGCGACCGCAAGCGTTGACACGATAACGGAAGGAAAGATACAGTCCGCTATCAAGGAGATAACGAACGGCAGGACCTCGCTTGTTATCGCGCACCGTCTTTCCACTATTCGAAATTCCGACCTTATCCTTGTCGTAAGCGCGGGCAAGATAATCGAACGCGGTACTCACACCGAGCTTATGAGAGCAAAGGGACATTACTATTCCCTTTACACCAAGCAATTTGAAGAAGAATCCACAAAGGAGCTTCTCGGCTGACGAAAAACAACGCGGCTGTCCGACGGACAGCCGCGTGTTTTATTGTACTATCAACCGCAGATGCAGGAGATAAAAAGGATAGCAAGGATGGCGATGATAAGCCAAGTGCAAGTGCAGTTGTTGTTACCGAATGCGTTGTTAAGGCAATCCATAATATAACCTCCAAGAGTTTACGGGGCGTTTTTCAGCTCCCATATCATCTTATGAATCGCCGTAAAATATGTTACTTTGTTTTTCCGTACTCAAATATCGCACGGAAAGCCTCTGCCCCTCTGTCGTACTGCTCGCCGGATTCCGTCTGCCCCATCATCGCAGTGTAATTGGAGCTTCTTCTCATACAAAGCAAAGTATCATCGGGCATATAGGAAAAGAACGTACGGCCGAATTCCGTTTCGGAAAGGCGGATGCTGTATTGGTCAAAGCTACCTTCCGGAAGCGTTTCGGTAATTTTCCACCAAGTTTCCTTATCAAGCACTTCAAGCATCGATACCCAATCGTCAGTTTTTGCATACTCGCCATAAAGAGCCGGGTCAACGAGCCATATTACGGTATCCCCCGCCTCAAATTCTCGGCAGAACTTGTCAAAATTCTCTTTCTGCGACGGAACGGAAAAGGTAGGGTCCTTATCAAATTCCGCCTTTATCTGAGCGTCTGTCATATAAAAAATGCGGTTGAAGCTGATATTTACCTTGCCGTCTCCGGTAAGATCGCGTCCAAGCACGGAGGCAAGCGCAGCCGCGCCGTCCTCAAGATCGCTGTCGTAAAGGCGGCAGGGACCCGCATACGTAATAAAGGTATCGTACTCCTCGTTTCCTGCACACTGCACAAGCGCAAATACGCAAATTATAAGAGCCAAAAGACCGAGAAGTGTATGATATTTGTAATGATACCAGTAGTTTTCAAGCTTTAGCTTCAATCTTTCCATATACTGCCTCCAAATAGCTTCTATGATAATTATATCATTTTACAGTCTCCAAAGCAAGAGTTTTTGTAAATACGAACAAAATCAGAATTTTTTGCCAAAAGCTCTTGACAAATCTTCAGATCCGTTATATTATATACAGGTAGTTAGCAGAGGCTAACTCGCATCTTTCAAGATACAGGTGGAAGTTATGGACCTTACGACTGCCGCAGAGGGCAAAGAATACGTTGTAAAGCAGATAGCCACGGATGACGAGGAGCTTGATGCGTTTCTGTTCTCGCTTGGATGCTACAGCGGTGAAAAGATCACCGTAGTAAGCCGCCGCAAGGGCGGTTGCGTTGTATCCATCAAGGACGGAAGATACAACATTGACGATCAGCTTGCCGCCGCCATTATCGTTGAATGATCTTTCGATAATGGCAGCAGCTTATGCTGTTTGTTTTTTTGCCCTTCGGTTAGCGTTCGCTAACCCACCTAAAAAAAGGAGACAAACTATGCGCATTGCTTTTGCAGGAAACCCCAACAGCGGAAAGACCACGATGTACAATGCCGTTACCGGACGCAACGAAAAAGTCGGCAACTGGGCTGGTGTTACCGTGGACAAAAAAGAGGCGCCGATCAAAAAGAGCTACGCAGGCGAAAACGATCTGATAGCCGTAGATCTTCCAGGTGCGTACTCAATGTCCCCCTTCACTTCCGAGGAGAGCATAACAAGCTCTTACGTGAAAAATGAAAAGCCCGATGTTATCATCAACATCGTGGACTCCACTAACCTCAGCCGTTCTCTTTTCTTTACCACTCAGCTTCTTGAGCTGGGCATACCGGTCGTTGTTGCGCTAAACAAAGCGGACGTTAACAAAAAGAAGAAAACGGAGATCAATACCGAGGCACTTGCAAAAGAATTGTGCTGTCCCGTTGTGAACACCGTATCCACAAACAGCACGGGGCTTGACGAGCTTATAAAGGTTGCGGCCGCTCAATACGGCACTTCCCAGAAAGCACCGTACACGCAGGGAGATATTAATCTCACCGATAAGAAGAGCGTTGAAGCTGCTGACAGAAAGCGCTTTGAATTCGTAAACGGAATAGTAAAAAAAGTAGAAAAGCGCAAGGTCTTTACCAAGGATAAAAACGCGCAGGATAAGATCGACAAGGTGATCACAAATCCTGTTGCGGGTATTCTCCTCTTTGCGGGAGTTATGTTCCTTGTTTTCCAAATATCCCAGGCTTGGATCGGTCCTTGGATCGCTGACGTCTTTGTTGGTTTCATAGACACGTTCAAGGAATGGACAGCAAGCGCCCTTGAAGGCGGTAACGACTTCCTCGTCGCGCTGCTTACCGAGGGAATCATCGGCGGTGTAAGCGCGGTGGTAGGGTTCCTCCCCCTTGTTATGGTAATGTATTTTCTGATCGCACTCCTCGAGGATTGCGGATATATGGCACGCGCTACCATCGTCCTTGACCCTATATTCAAAAAGGTCGGTCTTTCCGGCAAATCCGTAATTCCCTTTGTTATCGGCACCGGCTGTGCAATTCCCGGCGTTATGGCTTGCCGCACGATAAGAAACGAGCGCGAGCGCAATGCCGCAGCAATGCTTACCCCCTTTATGCCTTGCGGTGCAAAGCTTCCCGTTATCGCTCTGTTTGCGGGTGCATTCTTCCCCGAGGCCTCCTGGGTCGGCACTCTTATGTACTTTGCTGGCATAGTCCTTATATTCCTCGGCGCCCTGCTTATAAACAAAATAGCGGGACACAAGGCAAGAAAGTCATATTTTATTATGGAGCTTCCCGAATATAAGGTTCCCAGCATCAAGCGTGCCGCACTCTCCATGCTCTCCCGCGGTTGGTCTTACATAGTAAAGGCGGGAACCATAATCCTCCTTTGCAACGCAGTAGTTTACATTATGCAGTCATTTAACTGGAGTCTCAAGCTTGTTGAGGAAGGCGCTGAAAGTACCTCCATTCTCGCTTCCATTGCAAGTCCGATTGCCGTTATTCTCGTTCCCATTATCGGTATCAAGGCTTGGCAGATGGCGGCGGCGGCAGTTACCGGCTTTATCGCGAAGGAAAACGTTGTCGGCACTCTTGCTGTCTGCTACGGTATTTCCAATCTCATAGACACCGATGCGCTTGAAATGATCGAAGGCGCGGGCACCCAGGTTGCAGCCGTATTCGGTATCACTCAGGTTGCAGCTCTCGCTTATCTTATGTTCAACCTCTTTACTCCCCCTTGCTTTGCAGCTATCGGCGCAATGAATGCAGAAATTAAGAATAAGAAGTGGCTCTGGGGCGGTATCGCATTACAGCTTGCTACCGGCTTTACCGTAGGTTATCTGGTATACCAGATAGGAACACTTATCACCACAGGCTCCCTTGGTGCAGGCTTTGTCGGCGGTCTTATTGCCGTTTTAGTATTTGCCGCTGTCCTTATCTTCCTCTGCGTAAATGCGGATAAAAAGCTCAAAGCGGAATACGCACCGAAAGGTAATAAGTGATGAACCCTATCGATATTATCATCATAGCAATAATTGTAGCCGTTATTGGCTTTGCCGCGTTTTACGTATACAGATCAAAGAAAAAGGGCAAAAAATGCGTAGGCTGCCCATATTGCGACTCGTGCAACACGAAAAATTGCGGTATATAGTAAGAAAGACCCGTGCAGACTTGTCCGCACGGGTCTTTTTCGCTATGATCTGTATTTTGCAGATTGTAACTCAAACATTTCCGCATACTTTCCGCCCTTTGCCATCAGCTCGTCGTGCGAGCCGAATTCCTCGAGCGTTCCGTTTGCAAACATATATATCCTGTCTGCCATTCTCGTGGTGGAAAGACGATGCGAGATAAAGATAACGGTCTTATCCTCGGCATATTCCGCGATTGCGCGGTTCAATTCATATTCCGCTATCGGATCGAGCGCACTTGAAGGCTCATCCATAATTATCAGCTCATACGGGCGCGCAAACACCCTTGCTATCGCTACCTTCTGCGCCTCGCCTCCCGAAAGGTTGGTACCCTTATCGTCAAATTCGCGGGTAAGGGTGGTATCTATTCCCTTTTCAAGCGTTTTCAGCTTATCGCCGAAGCCCGATGCATTCAAGGCTTTTTCAACAGTTTCCCTATCCGTATCGGTATAATGACCGTTCATTACGTTTTCCCCTATGCTTGCGGCATAGATCTTGAAATCTTGAAAAACGGTACCTACTTTTGCTCGGTATTCGTCAAGCTTATAATCCTTCGCGTTTACCCCGTTAAAGAGAACCTCGCCCTCCGTGGGGTCATAGAGGCGCAAAAGGAGCTTGATAAGCGTGGTCTTTCCCGCGCCGTTGTAGCCTACTATCGCGATCTTTTCGCCTTTATTCAGCTTCAAGCTGACGTCCTTCAGTGCATAAGTGCCCTCGGATTCATTTTTCTGCTCCTTGTGATCCGGCTCGTGATATTCGTACTTGGGATTTGCGGAAAAATCGTACGCAAAGCTTACGTTCCTTAATTCAAGCGACTCAAACTCAGGTACCGACGCTTCACCGGAAACGGTGCGCGGCTTGAAGTTAAGGAAGCCGTAATACTTTTCAAGGAACAGCGAATGCTTGGGGAATTTGGTTATGCGCTCAACAAAATCTGAAAGGAGCCATCTTACGCGCCATATCATACCCACACTTGCCGTAAAAGCACCCACAAGCACGGCGCCGTCTATAAGCCGCGTGAACATATAAAGCATTACGCCGAAGTAGATCACGTTACCGAGCACGCTGTTAAAGAGACCGTACAACAGAAAATACTTTTTGCCGTATTTCAGCGAGCATTTCACCATTGCCTCGGTATTTTCGTCCATTTCGTCCATAACAAGATCGTGCGCACGGCTGATGCGAAGCTCCTTTGCATAATCGGAGAGATGATAAACGCGGTTTATGTAATTGCGCTTACGCCACATCACCTTCATTTCCTTTTCCTGCTCAAAGCCTATCTTATTTGCATACTGATTAATGAATATAGACAGCACGGCATTGAGGATAAGTATGACAGAGACCTTATAATCTATGGAGAAGATGAGAGTGAATAAAGTTGTTGCCGCAACGATGCGGTTGATAAGCTTACCTATATCTCCGATGATCTCCGCTGATCGGGTCGCGCTTTCGTCCATCGCCCACACGAAATCATTGTAAAAAGCGGGGTCATCATAGCACGCAACGTCAAGCGAGTGTGCCTTTTCAAAAAGCTCGCTGTGTAATTTAAGATGCAGCTTCTGCTTAACAAGCGGATTATAATACTGCCAATACCACGCATCCACCGCATACGCAAAAAGGTAAAATGCCGCCATATACAGCACTATTGCCGCGCATTCGGAAAACGGCACACCCATATCCAGCGCATCGAAGAGCTTTACGGTGAATACCGAGTACACGGAGTTGATAAGTCCCCAGACTATTCCCTCAAGTATCATCGTAAAGAAATACTCAGGCGTAAGGCGCGCGACCTTGATCACCATGCGCAGATTGTTTTTTAATACTCTGCCGAGAGACTGACGGGGTGCTTTGTTTTTTACGTCTTTTTTCATTTTACCGCCGCCTCCCCTCCTACGTAACTTTCCGCCTGCAGGCGGAACATCTCCGCATATTTTCCGTTTTTCGCCATAAGCTCCGCGTGCGTACCGTTTTCAATTATACAGCCGTTATCCATAAGGTATATCTTATCCGCATCCACAGCGGAAGAAAGGCGGTGGGATATAAACACAACGCTTCTGCCCTTTGCGGCGCGCATCATATTTTCAAACATCTTATGCTCGGCAATTGGGTCGAGCGCGCTTGAGGGCTCGTCAAGCACGGCAAACGGTGTGTTCTCCGCAAACACGCGCGCAAGGCTGACCTTCTGCTGTTCACCTATGGAGAGGTTGGCTCCGTTTTCGTCAAACTCACGTGTCAAAGTGGTATCTATTCCGTTTTGAAGCGTTGCTATCTTATCGTAAGCACCGCTTTCTTTGAGCGCATATTCCGCAAGCTCCCTATCGCCCTCGCGGCTGCGGCGCAGAAACACGTTCTGCTCCACGGACATAGAGAATATCTTGAAATCCTGAAAGACGCAGCTGAAGCTCTCGCGGTAGGAATTGAGGTCTATTTCTCTTATATCCGTACCTCCAAGAGTTATTCTGCCCTCATTTACGTCGTAGAGGCGCAAAAGCAGCTTTACAAGCGTTGTTTTACCGGAGCCGTTCTGCCCCACAAGCGCGATATGCTCGCCCTGCTTCAAGGTAAAGGACACATTTTTTAGAGTGTCGCTCTCTGCTCCCTCGTAACGGAAGGATACGTTTTCAAAACAGATATCTCCGAGCTCGGCTTTCGGTGCGCCCCCGGGAGAGGTGAGCTTGATCTCATAATCAAGGAAGTTGCGCACGTCCTCCATAAACAGCGAATGCTCACCGAAATCCGCAAAGGTCTGCACAGCATTGCTTAGGCAGTAGGAGATAGTGCCGATAGAGCCGAGAATAACGATGCAGTCACCGACTGTCATAGTTCCGCGTGCCACTGTAGACCAAACCGCATAAAGCATCGCGCCCATAACGCAGATGACCTCAAGCCCTATCGACTGCAGGTATTTTGCCAAAGCGCGCTTCAAGGCGTGCCGCCTTAACATGGCTTTGAAATCGTAATACGTTGCCTTCAGCTCGTCAAGCATACGCAGGTACATATTGCCCATACGCATCTCCTTAGAGTATTCTCCAAGGTAGAAGGTACGGCGCACGTACTTTATACGGCGGTCGATCGGCTTTCTTTCCACCGCGATACTGTGGTTAAGCTTGTTGATCCAACGGCGCAGGAATCCGAGAAGCAGAGGAAAAACTCCAAAGGGGATGAGCCACGGGTCGATAAAGAACAGAAGGAATGAGTTGCACGCAAGGGTGATGAGCCTCCAGATAAGATCGTCAAGCGTTTGCATGACCTTGCGCGTGCGGTTATACGCTTCGTCCATTGCCTTGACGTACTTATCGTAAAACGCGGGATTTTCATAGCATGCAAGCTCCACGGACTGCGCTTTGTTAAATAGCTTTTTCTGTATTTTAGCACCTATCTGTTGATACATACCGGCATTGACTACGTTCCAAAAATAATTGGAAATTATATTTACCGTCATCTGGACAGCGCCCACGATAAGCATATATGTAATTATTTTTTCGGGTGGGGTATTCCTTTCCACACCGTTTACTATCATACGGATAAGATACGTACCCGTAAGAAAATCGAGCGGCGCGTAGATAAACGTCATCAGATAGTAGCCCACGAAATATACGTGAGATGCCTCCCATATCTGCCGCAAAGCAAACACGGTGTTTGATACCGTGCGCTTGAAGGGGAGTTTTTTCTTTTTCTCTTGCTTTTTAGTCTTTTCTGCCAAAATACGTCCCTTTCCGTCACATTCGGTTCTGTTATTAAAATTTTACCACGCACACAACACTCGGTCAAGTGAAAGATGGTTGATTTACGTAACCTTGTGGTTGAGTTACGCGCTCACTGTATTAGTTGCAGAAAAATCGTTTTGATTCGCAAAAAAGAAGGCTCCCTCCGGGAGGGAGCTCCCGACGAAGTCGGGTGAGGGAGAAAGCGTTACAACAAAGTTAATCTGAACTAAAAGTAACGCAGACTCCTTCCACCGCAAGC
>JAZQJQ010000048.1:0-14516 GCA_045541735.1 Eubacteriales bacterium | reverse complement strand
GAGGGAGGGGGACCGCTTGCGGTGGAAGGAGCTTTCTTCCTTATTTTTCAACCTTTTGTTTCTTCCGTCGCGCGGGAACATAGGCGGAGTAAGCCGCCGCCCTTCGTTTGTACCGTTACCCTCGCGGAGTTCGTTTACCTTGCCCTTCGTTTCCCTACGCATTGTATGCGGAGCAAGCATATCGATTGTCGTAAGCGCACTGCGATTACGCTTGCTTGCGAGGCGTGTTTGGTATGCGGATAAGGATCTCCGTTTCGTAATCCTTGTCCGTTTTTTCCATTTTAACGTCGACACCTGCTTGCCTCATCACGTCCACAGAACGGTCGAGCGTATTGAAAAACGCTTTTACGTCCCGCATCAGAACCACCTGTTTGCCGAGCTTTTCCGCAGGTCTTTCGCTCTGCTTTTCCTCTGTTTCTTTTTGTGCGGAGCTTACCATCGTCTCCGTTGCTTCGGCGCTTACGCCCTCGTTTGCAACGCGCTTCAATATGGCTCTGCGTGCTTCCTCGCTCTCGATTGAAAGCAGACTGTGGACGTGTCTTTCCGTCAGCCTGCTCGCGTTGATAACGGCTTTTTCTTCGGGGGAAAGCTTCAATAGCGCCAGTTTTTTAAGTATCAGCTCCTTTGGGCAGGAGAGCCTTTTTGCCATTTCCGAAACGCTCAGTCCGTAAATATCCATAAAGGAGGATATTGCGTTTGCTTCATCGAACATATTGAGCTGTTCGCGCTGTATGTTTTCTGTAAGTGCTATTTCAGCGCTTCGGCGGCTGTCCGTATTTATGATCATGCAGGGCATCTCTCTGAGTCCCAGCCGTCTCGCGGCGCGAAGCCGTCTTTCTCCTTCTATTAGCTCGTAAACGCAACCGCCTTCGCCGCCAAGACAGCATCTTACCACTACCGGTTGAATTATGCCGTATTGCTTTATGCTTTCCGCAAGCGCGCTTATGGATTCTTCCGTAAACGTCCTGCGCGGCTGCGAGGGATTCGGCTGGATCTTATCAACGTCTATCCCGTAAACAGCCGTTCCTGCAGGTGCGGCGACTGAATAACCGCCGTATTTGCGTGCACCGGCCTTATCACGCGTGTTTTCTCTTTTTTTATTGCTTTTGAAGATTTTAAAAGCCATTTTGTTAACCTCCGCGGTTTTCTGTTTTTTTGCTTCGCATTTTCAATTATACCCTCGGCGCGGTGCGAATTTGCTCAAAGCGTGTGGGCGTTCAGGTTCTATTTTTGCGTATTTATGTCGCCGCGGGGATGTTTGCTTCGGTATAGGTCGATTTTGCTTAATTCTTTCAAAAGCTATTGATATTTTTTCCTATCTGGGGTAAAATATAGAGGATAATAAGAAAGAATAGGTACAGATTATGGCTTCTTACAGAAGAGCACGAATAAACGATGCGGTAAGAGAGGAGCTTTCCGTTGCATTGCGCGACGTAAAGGACCCTCGTGTTACCGATTGCATGATAAGCATTACCGAGGCTCAGGTCTCCCCAGATCTTAGAGACGCGAGGATATTTTACTCCGTTTACGGAGGCGATAAGGCAGAGGCGGCAAAGGGGCTTGCAAGCGCTACGGGATATCTCAGACGCGTGCTTGCGCAAAAGCTGAATCTTCGCATTACACCCACCCTCACGTTCGTAGAAGATGATTCTATGGCGCACGGTGCGTATATATCCAAGTTGATAATGGAAAATGCCCCTGCCGACTCGGATGAAGAGGAAACGGAGGAATAAATCCCCTTTTTGAACGTTTTTTTGCTTTAAAGTGTTGACAAAATAAAATCTTTGTGCTAACATATATGAGCGCTGTTTTTGAACAGCGTTTGCCCCTGTAGCTCAGTTGGTAGAGCACTTGACTTTTAATCAAGGTGTCCGGAGTTCGACTCTCCGCAGGAGCACCAGAAAAAGCACGCTTAGGCGTGCTTTTTTCAGTTATATTCGCCTGCGGCGAATCGTATACGCAGAACAAAGCATTTAACTCTACGTGTGCCATCCGAGTATTGACAAACAACTCTTGCGGTTGTATAATTATAAAGTTTAATATGGTTATTTTTCTTAATCCATTTGGAGGACATTATGGCAAAAATGTGGTCCGGCAGGACAGACGGAGTAGTTGACAAGCTTGCGGACGATTTCAATTCGTCTATCAGCTTCGACTCTCGAATGTACAGACAGGATATTACGGGCAGCATGGCACACGCGGCTATGCTTGCATCCAGAAATATAATCACTGAGGATGAGGCAGACGAGCTTATCGCCGGGCTTGAGAGCATACTCAATGACCTTGAAAGCGGAGCACTCGTTTTCGATATGGAGTGCGAGGATATCCATATGTTCGTCGAGCAGGTGCTCACTCAGCGCCTCGGTGACGTGGGTAAAAAGCTCCACACCGCAAGAAGCCGCAACGATCAGGTCGCACTTGATATCAGAATGTATCTCCGAGACGAGATAGATTCCATCCGCGCGCTTATAAAGCGCCTTTGCGGTGTTCTTTGCGATGTTACCGAGGAGCACAAAGCAAGCATTATGCCGGGATATACTCATCTGCAGAGGGCGCAGCCCATTACCTTCGGCCATCATCTTATGGCTTATGCTATGATGCTTTTGCGCGATGCCGACCGCCTTGCTGACTGCAGAAAAAGAATGAATCTTTCCCCGATCGGCTGCTGTGCGCTTGCGGGCACCACCTACGATACCGACCGCCGCTTTGAAGCGGACAGACTCGGTTTTGACGGAATTTGCCTTAACTCTCTTGACGGAGTTTCAGACAGAGATTTCTGCGCCGAGCTTATGAGCGATATTGCCGTGCTTATGATGCATCTTTCCCGTTTTTCCGAGGAGATAATTCTCTGGTCGAGCTGGGAGTTTAAGTTCATCGAGCTTTCCGATACGTTCTCCACCGGCTCCTCCATTATGCCGCAGAAGAAAAACCCCGATATGGCAGAGCTTGTCAGAGGCAAGACCGGCAGGGTGTACGGTGATCTTATGGCATTGCTCACCACCTTGAAAGGGCTTCCCCTTGCTTACAACAAGGATATGCAGGAGGATAAGGAGGGCGTATTCGATGCGTGTGATACCGTAAAGATGTGTCTTGAGGTATTCTGCGGAATGGTCGGCACTATGAAGGTGCGCACCGATAATATGAAAAAGGCGGCACAGACGGGTTTTATCAATGCTACCGACCTTGCCGATTACCTTGTGAAGAAGGGTATGCCCTTCCGCAGTGCGTATAAGATATCCGGTAAGATAGTTGCCGAGTGTATTGAAAAGGGATGTGTGCTTGAGGAAATGCCCCTTGATAGCTACCGCGCACACAGCGAGCTGTTTGATGACAGCCTGTATAACGAGATATCGCTTGAAACTTGTGTTGCCAAGCGTATAAGCGAGGGCGGAACCTCTGTTGAAAGTGTCGCCGCTCAAATCGTTTTCGTTAAAAACGAGATCAAAAAAATATAAAATAAAAAGCTCCGAAAGGAGCTTTTTTGTTATCTTCAAATATTGATTATGCCGATCGGTAGTAGTATAATTATATAGATACAATTTTTAAGGAAGTGAGAAAATGCTCAAAAGGCTTGCTCGGTGTATCGGGGAATACAAGCGCCCCGCTATCCTTACACCGATCTTCATTATGGGAGAGGCGATAATCGAATGCCTTATGCCGTTCATTATTTCCAATCTTATCAACGACATTAAAGACGGCTGCGGACTTAACGATATAGTCCGCCGCGGACTTATACTGCTTTTGATGGCGGTTGTTTCCCTTTGTTTTGGCTGGGCGGCATCCTTTTCTGCGGCAAGGGCCTCTGCAGGATTTGCAAAAAATCTCCGCCGCTCTATCTTCGGGAAGATACAAACGTTTTCATTCGAGAATATCGACAGGTTCTCCAGTGCATCGCTCGTCACCCGTATGACGACGGACGTCGGAAACGTGCAGATGAGCTTTATGATGATAATCAGAGGTGCTATCCGCAGTCCGATGATGCTCATATTCTCCGTTATTATGGCGTTCATTATGGGCGGACCGCTTGCGATGCTGTTCGTTATCGTTATCCCGATTCTCGTTGCGGGACTTCTGATTATCGCAAAGAAGGCAATGCCCGCGTTCCGTTCCGTTTTCCGTAAGTACGATAAGCTTAACGAATCCATAGAGGAAAACGTAGCGGCTATGCGCGTTGTCAAAGGCTTTGTGCGCGAGGAGCACGAAAAAAAGAAGTTTGCCGAGGCATCCGATAACATCCGCCGCGATTTCACCAAGGCGGAGCGTATCGTTGCGTTTAACGACCCATTGATGCAGTTTTGTGTCTACTTCAATATGGTGTTCGTTATGTTTGTCGGAGCCCATCTTATCGTTTCAAGTTCAGGCAGCACCATAGACGTAGGTCAGCTGTCTGCAATGCTTACATACGGTATGCAGGTGCTGATGTCTCTTATGATGCTTTCCATGATATACGTTATGATAACCATATCTGCGGAAAGCGCACGCCGTATTGATGAGGTGCTGTGCGAGGAGCCTGCTATAACAAATCCCGCAGACCCCGTTTTTGAGATAAAAGACGGTTCCGTGGAGTTTGATGCTGTCAGCTTCAAATATTCCGCAGAAGCGGAAAAATACGCGCTCTCGGACGTTTGCGTTAAGATCAATTCGGGCGAGACTGTAGGTATCATAGGCGGAACCGGCTCGGGTAAATCTACACTTGTTCAGCTTATCTCCCGTCTTTACGATGCGAGCGAGGGTACCGTAAAGGTAGGCGGAACAGATGTCAGAGAGTACGATTTGCAGGCACTTCGCGACGGAGTGGCAGTCGTTCTTCAGAAAAACCTTCTCTTCTCCGGCACCATAAAAGAAAATCTCCGCTGGGGAAACAAGGATGCAAGCGACGAGGAGCTGGTTGCGGCATGTAAGCTTGCGCAAGCGCACGATTTTGTTTCCGCTTTCCCCGATGGCTACGATACGATGATAGAGCAGGGAGGAAGCAACGTGAGCGGCGGTCAGAAGCAGCGCCTATGCATTGCCCGGGCGCTTCTTAAAAAGCCGAAGATACTTATTCTCGACGATTCAACAAGCGCTGTTGACACAAAGACCGATGCGCTTATTCGCCGCGGCTTTGCGGAATACATACCTACTACTACAAAGATAATCATTGCACAGCGTATCTCGTCGGTTGAGAACGCAGACAAGATAATCGTAATGGATAACGGTGCCGTTACAGCGGTTGGCACTCACGCAGAGCTGCTCGAGACGAGTACCATATACCGTGAGGTTTACGAACAGCAGACGAGGGGAGGTAAACAGAATGAAGAAGAATGAAAAAATGCCGCCCCGTAAGATAGATTTCAAAAAGCTTGGCAGGGTCATTAAAATGCTTTTTAACTTCTATCCCGTCCTTGTTCCCGTCACGGGAATCTGCATACTGTTCTCTGCAGGGGTTTCCGCAATACCGTCGCTCTTTACAAAAAAGGTAATTGAAATAATCGAAAAATGGGTCGTGAGCGGCGATTGGGTATCTGCAAGAACAGAGCTTATACCCGTTATGATCCTGCTTGTCACCCTTTACGTACTCAGTGTTTCATCTACTATCGCTTATACGCAGATGATGGCATACATTACGCAGGGGTTCCTATCCAAGATGCGTTGCGCAATGTTCGAAAAGATGCAGAATCTGCCCGTTAAGTATTTTGATACACATCGCCACGGCGATATAATGAGCCATTATACCAATGATATCGACACGTTGCGCCAGCTTATCTCGCAGTCAATACCCACGCTTATCAAGGCAGGAGCTGTGGTGCTTGTCGTGTTCTCGATAATGCTCTACTACTCGCTTTGGCTCACGCTTCTCGTTGTTTGCGGAGTGCTTGTAATGATAAAGGTCTCTGGCACTGTGGGCGGAGGCTCTGCAAAGTACTTTGTACGCCAGCAAAAGGCAATGGGTAAGGCAGAGGGCTTCGTTCAGGAAATGATGACGGGTCAGCGCGTTGTTAAGGTGTTTTGCCATGAGCAGGTAAGCGAGGCTGATTTTGAAAAGCTCAACGAAGGTCTCTATCAAGACGGCTACCGCGCAAATGCGTATGCAAACACCCTTGGACCAATTATAATGAACATCGGAAACCTGCTTTACGTGCTCACCGCGCTTATCGGCGGTCTCTTGCTCGTAACGCACGCCCCGAACGTCAGCCTTTCCGGGCAGGCACTCGGTATCAGCGTTGTTGTTCCATTCCTTAATATGACCAAGCAGTTTACGGGTAACGTAAACCAGCTTTCCCAGCAGATAAACTCCGTTGTAATGGCGCTTGCGGGCGCAGAACGTATATTCACGCTTATGGATGAGAAGCCTGAGGTGGACGACGGATACGTTACGCTTGTAAACGCTAAGGAAAACGCAAACGGCGAGCTTGAGGAATGCACAGAGCGTACGGGCATCTGGGCGTGGAAGCATCCCCACAGCGACGGTACCACCACCTACACCAGACTTGCCGGAGACGTTCGCCTTACGGAGGTCGATTTCTCCTACGACGGGGAAAAACAGGTGCTTACCGACGTTACCGTATATGCTGAGCCCGGTCAGAAGGTTGCTTTTGTCGGCGCTACGGGTGCCGGAAAGACCACCATAACAAACCTTATCAACCGTTTCTACGATATTGCGGACGGCAAGGTGCGTTATGACGGTATAAACATAAATAAAATAAAAAAGGCGGATCTGCGCCGATCGCTCGGCATAGTTTTGCAGGATACCAATCTGTTTACCGGTACGGTGCTTGATAATATCCGCTACGGAAGACTTGATGCGACGGATGAAGAATGCCGCGATGCAGCGAAGCTTGCGGGCGCGGATGACTTCATTGCCCGTTTGCCTAAGGGATATAACACCATGCTTACAAGCAACGGTGCAAATCTCTCGCAGGGTCAGCGCCAGCTTATTGCCATTGCGCGTGCAGCAGTAGCCGACCCGCCCGTTATGATACTTGACGAGGCAACCTCTTCCATAGATACACGTACCGAGGCGATAGTTTCGCGCGGCATGGACAGTCTTATGAAGGGGCGTACTGTATTCGTTATCGCACACCGTCTCTCTACTATTATGAACTCTGACGTTATCATGGTACTCGATCACGGTAAGATAATCGAGCGCGGTAATCACGACAAGCTCATTGAGGAAAAGGGAACGTATTACCGTCTTTATACCGGAGCGTTTGAATTGGAATAAAAAATCCAGGATTTTTTCCCGGTTTTTTAAACTTGTGTTTTATATTGTTTTTTGTTAAAATATTCTTGTAACAACAACATATTTTAAACTTGGAGGAAAAATGAAAAAGCTTGCTTTGCTTTTTGCTTGCGTAATGCTGTTTTCCGCTTGCGCAAATACTCCCCCGGAGGGGACCGATGCACCTGCAACGGATCCTATTACAGATGCTCCTACTGAGGAGGTGACTACCGCTGTGCAATATCCTGTGTTAAAGCCTCTTGAGATACACAAAATATCGCAGCTCAACACTACTGAATACCCATTGGATTCTGCTGCCGGTGAGGAAGACAAGAGTACGTTGGTTGCCAATTACCGTGAATCCTATACCTTAACTCCGGACAAGATGGGCGGTATCAAAGCCTATTACACCCGTATCAAGATGGTCGATGATGAGAATTACATCATGACCTTCCATAATACAAGGCTCGGCGGTTCCGTTTACTGCATGACAAGCAATGACTGCATCAAATGGAAAAACCCCGTTACCGTGTTAAAACAGGGATATGTGACCGTGAACGGCACGCGCGACAACTTGAAGTATATGACTCCCGATTCCTGCGTGCTGAAGGACGGCAGAATTCTTCTTGTATCCTCTTACCGTGCGGAAAAGTCTTATCAAAAGGAAGTAGGGGAGAACGGTCTTGTTATCTCATTTTCTTCTGATAAGGGTAAAACCTGGACGGAGCCTCAGATAGTATATAAGGGAACAAACTGGGAACCTTGTGTGCTTGAAGCGGATAACGGTGAGATATATATCTATTTCTCATGTACCGCTCCGTCTATTGTTGAACACGGGTTTAATGATCGTTCAAGCGGAGTCGGACTTATTCGTTCTGCAGACGGAGGTAAGACGTGGACTCCCAATGTTACCGAGTCACCCTATATGCCACAGTACGTAATGCGTTGTTATGTAACTACCTTAAACGGGGTCAAGCGTTACAATGACCAGATGCCCGTTGCCCTTCAGTTAAATAACGGAACTATAGCTCTTGCCGTTGAAACTCATACTCCTGCGGCTACCGGCAACGGATCATACAAGTTTTCCATTTCGTATAACAACGACGGATACAAGGACTCTCTTTCGATGAGTGCAACGGGACCCGCAAACAGACAAACTAAGGTATTCAATCTTGCAGGTCCGTATCTTTCTCAGTTTGATTCGGGTGAGGTGTTGCTTACTTATCACTGGTCAGGAACGTTCCGTTACCGCCTTGCCTCCGCCGATGCCAAAAAGTTCTATGATGAGAACACAATTTTCACAGGCACCGGAGATTGGGGAGCTTCCGAAAAGATCACAAGCCACAGTGTTGCACTTACCGTTTGCACTGACGAGTTTTCTGCTAAAGTAGGCAGACTTTACCTGAACCACAGACTGAATGCCTACAAGCTTACGCCGACACTCAGCGCAAACACCGCAGAGTGGGATGCAAGCACGGATGCGGTGTTCCTCGGCGCGGACAGCCAGGCGCAGGCTTCCGTTCGCTTTGCATACGATGACGATTATATCTACGTTCTCGGTGAAAGGCTTGATTACTATATTACCGATAACGATAAGTTCGTTATTTATCTTCACGACGGAAATACCGGTTATTATATGATGACCTTTACAAACGAAGGTGTTGAGGTCGAGCGCCGTGCAAGCATAAACGATAAGAACGAGAAGCTTGTTGCCGATGAGCTCGGTATCAAGTATAATATCGCAGTAGACGGACAGATAAACGATATGATGGGCGATCTCGATAACGGCGTTGTTTACGAGCTTGCGTTCCCCAGGGAGCTTATTAAGACCGAGGGCGGCGAGCTTGCATACCGCGTTAAGCTCATCAACCGCGATGCCCCCAACGGCAAGTCCACCACCGAGGACAGCCACTCCGCCGCAGGTATGAACAATACTAACGACTGGGGTAAGATCACTCTTAAGTAATTGGCTAATAACAAAAAACTCACGCAGACCGAAATCGATCTGCGTGAGTTTTCTTATATACGATTCATAGCAAGAAGAGAAGGCTACCTTGTGCCAAAGAGCGCTCAGCGAAGCTGATTGAGGGATTGCTCTTAATATCTGTTAGTAAAAGTGTTTCAACTTCGTTTATCGGTTGCCCCGTCGTCAAGCTATCGGAAGCGAGAAGCGGAAGGTGGTTCCGCGATTTCCTGAAGTAACACCGAAATCTGCGCCGTGTGCTTCGAGAAGCTCTTTTACGATGGAAAGTCCGATGCCGGAGCCTCCGATACCTCGCGCATGGTTTTCTTCGGAGCGGTAGTAGCGCTTCCAGATGTGTTCAAGCTCATTCTCATCTATACCTTTGCCGGTATCGGATATCTCAACGTACACGAAGTTATTTTCGGTGCGTAGACTTACGTATACGGTCTTATCCTCGCCGGTGTAGGTTATAGCGTTTCCGATGAGGTTGTAAAGTACTTGGATTATGGCTGTGCGGTCGGCGTGCACAAGCACATTTTCATCTGCTTGGCAAATTATGGTGTAACCTTTGCATTCATTAAGTTTTTTGAAGCGCTCGGCAGTACTTGTCAGCGCTTCGGAGAGGGAAAACGTTTGTATATCAAGCGCCCTTCCTCCGTCCTGCATACGGGAGAGGTCGATTATATCGTTAACAAGTGCACTGAGCCTAGCTGTTTCGTCGAGGATGACCTGCACGTTTTCAGGCGTATTTTCGCCGGGTATATCGCGCATTACCTCCGCATATCCGGTTATCATTGTAAGTGGTGTGCGCAGGTCGTGGCTGACGTTTGCGATAAGCTCCCTCTGCATTCGGTCTACCTTTGAAAGCTCGCCTGCCGCATAGGCAAGCGCGTCGGAAAGCTCGTCTATTTCACGGCACCCTCCGCCTTTAAAATCAGTTCCGTAATTACCGCTTGCGAGCATTGCAGCGCTTTCTGAAAGTCCGACTATAGGCTTTGAGATCCTGCGCGACAGTATGAATGCCGCAATAAGCGCAATAAAAGCCGCGATAACGGATACGACCGCAAGCTGTATCATCAAAGTATTGGATACAGCGCTGACGGGAGTAAGAGGACAATCGAGCAGTATGAATCTGACACCGCTTTCCGTTTGATTTACGGAGGAGTAAACAAGTCTTGAAAGATCGTATTTTTTTGATATCTTGGCAGGGGAGATATCTTCTGCCCCCTCAAAAGAGGGAATACCGTCCTCCGGTGCGGAGTTGCCTTGCGGCAAGCGGGAAAGCCTTATTGGAGTAACGGTATATCCTCCCGCCGCAAGAGCAGAAGAATAAAGCTCGTTGAGATTTTCGTTTCCCAGCTTGTGGATGAGACATCCGCCGGAGGTCTCTGAGGATGCCAGTTTCTTTCCGCTGTTATCAAATATAAGCACGCATATTTCATTTGAAAGTGCGATACTGTCAGATGCGCTCTGTAATTCCTCCGTACTTGAATCTATAAGGCTTTCGCCCGCTTCGGCTAAGCTGCGTTTTGTGATCGTGTAGTAGAAATCGTCGAGATGCCATATCTGAAGCACCCACAAGAGTAACAGTATAGCTGCGGCAAATCCTGCGAAAGCACCGAACAGCTTTAGCTTCAGAGGAGCGCTTGCCGTTTTGTTTTTTCTTTTCATTTTCATATTATTTTTCGGGAGCGTCAAATCGGTAGCCTACACCTCTGAGGGTAACGATTCGGTCTGCATACTTGCCGATGCTCTTGCGGAGTAATTTTATGTGTGTATCAAGCGTTCTGTCTCCGCCGTAAAAATCGTAACCCCATACCTCGCATATCAGCTTGTCGCGGGTAAGCGCTATGTTGCGGTTGCGTATCATATAGAAAAGAAGATCGTACTCTTTGGGAGAAAGGTCGGTACGTACTCCGTCTACGGTGACTGTGCGTGCCGTAAAATTGACTCGCAGTCCCTCTGTTTCGTATACTTCAAATCCTTCCGCTTTTTCTGCGGATCTTGCAGTGCCCGCGCGCTTCATTATAGCTTCTATGCGAAGCATAAGCTCCTTCGGGGAAAACGGCTTTGTTACGTAATCGTCTATCCCAAGCTGAAATCCGCTTATGCGGTCATATTCCTCTCCGCGTGCACTTAGCATAAGTATCGGTACGTTGCTTGTCTTTCTTATTTCCCTGCAGGCGGAAAAGCCGTCAAGCTCCGGCATCATAATATCCATTATTACGATGTCGAAATCATGCTGACGGCACATGTGGACGGCGCTCAGTCCGTCACTTGCTTCGCTTACGTTATGTCCTTCGAACTCAGCATATTTGCGTATGAGCTCGCGTATTCTTGCTTCGTCGTCTACAATGAGGATCTTATACATATAAAACTCCTTAAAAAAGGGGTCATTGCATCCGCAATGACCCCTTGACGTCAATTATCTGCGGTCTGGAAGTCTATTTTAGTATCAACGCCCTCGGGGACGTATTCATAGCAGGTAACTGTAACCGTTACGTTTCTGCCGTTGCGCACTACCGTGACCTTGAGAGTATCTCCTATTTTGTGTGAGCGGAGGACCGCCTTGATATCCGCGGCGGTGGATATCTCCACGTCGTCAATAGCAACGATGCGGTCATTCTTCTTTAATTCGGTGTTAAGGGGGGATTCAACAACGTAGATCCCGGGTTTGGTGTAGCCGTAGTAGTAGTACTGCATCGTGATCTCGGTTATCTCGTTATAACGGATTCCGAGATGCACTCTTCCTCTCACGTAGCCGTATTCAGAAAGCTCCTTAATTACTGTAACTGCATCGTTTATCGGGATAGCAAATCCGATACCTTCGATGCCGGTGCCTGAGGACTTCGCGTTAACAACGCCGACAAGCTCGCCTGCCAGATTGAAAAGTCCGCCACCTGAGTTTCCGGGGTTGACTGCCGCATTTGTCTGGAGCAGGTTCATGACTTCGCCCTCTATCTCGACCTCGCGGTCAAGTGCGCTGACAATGCCGTTTGTAACGCTTCCTCCAAGCTCGCCGAGGGGGTTGCCGATGGCAACGACCTCCTGGCCCACAACAAGCGCATCGCTATTGCCCATCGTTGCGAATTTAAGGTTCTTTGCATTTACCTTGAGAAGCGCTATATCGGTTTCGGAATCGGATCCCGTTACAGTTGCTTCATATTCTGTTCCGTCGGAAAGACGCGCAACTATCTTGGTAGCACCCGCTATTACGTGGTAGTTTGTAAGGATGAGGCCGTCATCGGAAATGACAACTCCGCTTCCCGCACCGCCCGTAACGTACTGACCGAATAGGGAGCTGGTCTGTACTATTTCGGTGCTTATCTCAACTACGGTCTCATGAACAGCAGTTGCAACGTCTGCATAATTGCCGGTAGACACGGTGGTATTGCTTGGGTTGACTACTATAACGCTTGCACTATGGTTCTGCGTGGGAACGTCGGTGCTTGTGCCGGGAGTCCCCTCATTGTCATTTGAAAATATGGAGCGGCCGAGATAAACTCCGCCGATGCCTGCAGCGGCAGAAAGTACGATGCAAGCGGCAAGAATTGCGCATACGGCACCCATTCCAAAGGTTTTCTTTTCTTTTTTCGGCTTGGGGGCTTCCTCTGTGCGGCGTGGAGCATTGTATGTGTAGTGTCCGTAATCTCTGTCATAATTTTGATTGTATCCGTTGTAGAAAGGTCTGTTTGCGGTGCTGTAATTGGGATTATAGCTTCCGCGGTAGCTGTAATGGTATTCGCCGTTAGGTCTGTTGTCTGCAGGGCGAGAAGCCGCAGAATAATCGACTTTTGCGCCGTTGTTCTGATCGTTGTTATTATTCTCGTGGGAGTTGTTAGAGTTGTACATCCCGTTGTTTTCGTATTCGTTCATAATTACCTCCGCAGGTTGTTTATATTTATAGTCTATCCTCGATTTGTGACGGTTCTATGAAAGAAAGATAAACGCTGTCTGAAAGCTTTTATTTGTTTTTGCGATTTTCGTCTAAAAAATACTGCAAAATAAGCTCGGCCGAAAGCGTGTCTATTACTTTTTTGCGCTTTTTGCTGTGCACATTTGAAAAACTGAGTATGCCGTGCGCCTCAACTGTGGAAAGACGCTCGTCGCAGTAATGCACTGCCTTGATATATCCGTCCGAAAGCTTTAAAAGCATATCGCCGAAAGCGTGTGCTGTTGCGGCTCTTGCGCCCTCTGTGCCGTCCATATTAAGCGGAAGACCGACAACAGCCTCCTCTGCGCCGTGCTTTTTTGCAAGTCTCACCGCTTCCTCTGCCGTGCGGGTCATCGACGGCATCGTGATAGTGCAAAGTCCGCCGGCGAGAAAGGCGGATGCATCGGATATGGAAACACCCGTGCGCTTGTCACCGTAATCAAAACCTATATATATCATTGCTTCTCCGTTATTATTTACAAATTATTCATTGCAAAAAATTACCTTAAATATTATAATACCATTAAACGAACCGTATTGTCAAGGAATTGCACCGTGGAGGTCATATGAAGATAACTTGGAAAAACTGTCTGATGCTCGGAATAACGGCTTTCGGCATCTTTTTGGCTGTTCAGCTGTGGCCTGCGGCGGCAAAGCTGTTTTGGGCTTTGCTCGGTGCGGTATCACCGCTCGTTACGGGATTTGTTATTGCATACGTGGTTGATCTGCTTATGTCAAAGTACGAAAAGCTTTTGTTTCCAAGGCTTCGTAATAAAGCTGCAAGAAAGCTTAAACGTCCCGTCTCGCTTGTGCTTGCGTTCGTTACGCTCATTGCGGTAGTCTCTCTCGTTATCTGGCTTATCGTGCCCAAGCTTGTGGACTGTGTTGCACTGCTTATAAACGAGCTTCCTAAAGCAATAAGAAGCGTTATCGACTGGATGGAAAAATTCCATATACTGCCCGAGGATATCATAGCATCGCTTGAAAAGATCGATTGGAAATCCCGTGTCGGCGAGATATTCAATGCCTTAACAACGGGTATCGGAAGCGTTGTAAACATAGCACTTTCGGTAGTGACCTCTGTGTTTTCCGCGCTTGTTTCCGCTTTTCTTTCCACTATTTTTGCAATTTATCTGCTTGCGGATAAGGAAGGAATACTCAGCCGGATATCGCGCCTCTCAAAACGTATTATGCCCGAAAAATGGTATTCCCGCACAGTGTATTTTCTTGAAGTTGCAAACGACTGTTTTTCAAGATATATTGTAGGCCAGTGTACAGAGGCAGTCATACTCGGTGCGCTTTGTACCGTTGGAATGCTTATCCTCGGTCTCCCTTACGCAACTATGATAGGCGCACTGGTTGCATTTACTGCGCTCATACCCGTCGCAGGTGCGTATATAAGTCGGATCGTAGCCATG
>JAZQJQ010000047.1:0-4130 GCA_045541735.1 Eubacteriales bacterium | reverse complement strand
GGCATTCTCCTCGTTCGACACCTACCTCGCACCGTTCGTCAAGAAGGATAACCTGTCCTACTACGACGTGAAGAAGTGCCTGCAGTCGTTTATTTTCGGCGTGGACACTCCGTCCCGATGGGGCACGCAGGCGCCGTTCTCGAACATCACCCTCGACTGGACGGTTCCGCGTGACCTCGCAGAGCTCAACTGTATCATCGGCGGCAAGGAGATGGACTTCAAGTACAAGGACTGCCAGGCTGAGATGGATATGGTCAACAAGGCGTTCATCGAGATCATGATCGAGGGCGACGCCAACGGCAGAGGCTTCCAGTATCCTATTCCTACCTATTCCATCACCTCCGACTTTGACTGGTCGGACAAGGAGAACAACCGTCTGCTCTTCGAGATGACTGCAAAGTACGGTACTCCTTATTTCTCCAACTACATTAACAGCGATATGGAGCCCAGCGACGTGCGCAGTATGTGCTGCCGTCTCCGCCTTGATCTCCGCGAGCTCAGAAAGAAGTCCGGCGGCTTCTTCGGAAGCGGTGAATCTACCGGTTCTATCGGTGTTGTTACCATCAATATGCCCCGTATTGCATATTTGTCTAAGGATGAGGCAGACTTTATGGCTCGCCTCGATCATATGATGGACATTTCCGCACGTTCTCTTGATATTAAGCGTAAGGTTATCACCGAGCTTATGGAGAACGGCCTCTATCCTTATACCAAGAGATACCTCGGTACCTTCACGAACCATTTCTCTACGATCGGTCTTGTAGGTATGAACGAGGCAGGTCTTAACGCTAAGTGGATCGGCAAGGATATGTCTCACAAGGAGACTCAGGATTTCACCATCAGAGTTCTTAATCATATGCGTGAAAGACTTTCCGATTACCAGGAAAAGTACGGCGACCTCTTCAACCTTGAGGCTACTCCCGCAGAGAGCACTTCGTACCGCCTTGCAAAGCACGATATCAAGCGGTATCCCGATATCATAACAGCTGCAGAGGCAGGCGGCACTCCTTATTACACCAACAGTTCCCACCTTCCCGTTGGTTATACCGACGATATCTTTGCCGCTCTTGACATTCATGACGAGCTTCACACCCTTTACACCTCCGGAACCGTGTTCCACGCGTTCCTCGGCGAGAAGCTTCCTACATGGAAGTCTGCTGCGGCGCTCGTTCGTAAGATCGCAGAAAACTACAAACTGCCTTATTACTCCATCTCCCCCACCTATTCGGTATGTAAAGATCACGGATACATCGCGGGCGAGCATTTTGAGTGCCCCACCTGCGGAAATTCCGCTGAGGTCTACAGCCGTATTACCGGTTACTACCGCCCCGTTCAGAACTGGAACGACGGTAAGAGCCAGGAATACAAGGAGAGGAAGGTATATAGTATCGGTACCGATATCATCAATTCTTATACCGAAACTGCAGAAAAGGCTGAGGATTCTGTCGGCTGCTGCGATACATCTGCAGAGCCCGCAGAGGGAGTTCTGCTTTTCGCAACCAAGACTTGCCCTAACTGCAAGGTAGTAATCAGCATGCTTGACCGCGCAGGAGTAAAATACGAGAAGCTCTACGTTGAAGAAAATGAGCAGAAGGCGCGCGAACTCGGACTTCGCCAGGCTCCCACGCTTATCGTATACAGAAGCGGAAAAGCAGATAAGTTTGTGAACATTTCCGGTGTTAAGGAATATCTCAACAGGATGTAATTGATTATGTTTGACATTATAGTCATCGGCGCGGGTCCTGCGGGACTGACTGCGGCCATATACGGCTGCCGCGCGGGCAAATCCGTTCTTTTAATAGAAAAAAGCGGCTTTGGCGGACAGATGACCAACTCGCCCAAGATAGAAAATTATCCTGCATTCACCTCTGTCAGCGGCACGGAGCTTGCTGACAGAATGGTGGAGCAGGTAATGGCTCAGGGCGCTGAGGTCGAATTTGCCGAAGCAAGCAAGATAACAAAAACCGAAAGCGGCTTTCTTGTTGAGACCGATAACGGAAGCTTCTTCGGCGATTCCGTTATACTTGCCGTGGGCGCTAAGCACAGAAGGCTCGGTGTGCCCGGTGAGGATGCACTTATCGGAAACGGCGTAAGCTTCTGTGCCGTGTGCGACGGTGCATTTTACGCAGGCCAGGAGGTATGTGTGATCGGCGGAGGTAACTCCGCGCTTCAAGAGGCGGTTCAGCTTTCCGAAAACTGTTCAGCTGTTACCATACTGCAGGATCTTGACAGACTTACGGGCGAGGGCAGGCTTATTGAAGCTGTGCTTTCTAATCCAAAGATAAAGGTAATATACGGCGCACGCGTTACCGAGTTTGTAGGTAAGGGAGAGCTTTCCGGAGTTAAGTACACTTTAAACGGTGAAAGCATCCTCCTTCCGGTTAAGGGTGCTTTTGTAGCTGTCGGTCTTATTCCCGAGGCAGGAAGATTTGCCGATATCATCGCGACGGACGAGAGAGGATGCGGAATTGCGGACGAGGGATGTGCTTCGTCTGTGGACGGCATTTTTATCGCAGGAGATTGCCGCACAAAATCAATACGACAGGTCTCCACCGCTATCGGTGACGGCGCTTGTGCGGCTCTTGGCGCGTGCAAGTATCTGGAAGAACGATGAATATTAAAAAATCCCGAATTGATTTCGGGATTTTTTAGAAGGAGACAATATGAATTTTTCAAAGCTTGACGAATACCTCGCATCACTTGGAAAGCGATATGATATTCCGTCTTATCAATGCGCAGTAGCCTATAAGGGAAAACTTGTTTATTCCGTTGCGGGTGGACACAGTGATGCTGGGCGAACCATAGCTGCAAAAACAGATGATACTTATTGGCTTTATTCAGCATCAAAGGTATCGACGGTAGTTGCGGTTATGCAGCTGATAGAGCAGGGAATAATAAGCCTTGATACAGAGCTTGCCGACATTATTCCTGAATACCGCAATATGCGTGTAAAGACCGAGCGCGGCTTCACATTTGCACGCAAGCAGATTACTATCCGCGATCTGCTTACGATGACGGCAGGACTTACCTATGATACGTCCCCCTGTACTCGTTTTGCAGAGCGCAAGAGGGATGCAACAACGCTTGAAATAATCAAGGATTACGCATCAGCTCCGCTTGCATTCGAGCCCGGTACAAGCTATCTTTACAGTATGTGTCACGACGTACTTGCCGCGGTTGTTGAGACGGTAAGCGGTGTGCGCTTTGCAGACTATATCCTTGATAACGTGCTCTCGCCATGCGGATGCAAGATAACAAGCCATTACGTAACCGACGGTATGAAGCAAAAGCTCGCTGCGCAGTACGTGTATGATATGAATGCTTTGAGATCCAATCTCCGCGATTCCGCTTGCCGCTTCCGTTTTACGGATAATTATGACAGCGGCGGAGCGGGACTTTGCGGAAATGCGGAGGATTACGTTCTGCTTGCGGCTGCACTTGCAAACGGCGGCGAGATCAACGGTAACAGAATTTTAAAACCGGAGACAATTGATCTGATACGCGCTTATCCTGTGGGGGGTAAGGCGCGTATGGAGTTTGCCCGTTGGCATAACCGCTCAGGCTACAATTACTCGCTCGGAGTTCGCGTTCTGACCAATAAGGAAGCCTCCACATCTCTCTTTCCGAACGGTGAGTTCGGTTGGGACGGTGCCGCAGGAGCGAACCTCACAGCCTCCCCCGAAACGGGCATAGCGTTTTGCTACGTTATGCACGTCATTGGCTGCGGCAAAGGATATTTCGAGATACACCCCGAGGTCAGAAATCTTGTGTATCAGGCAATACGCGGAGACGTATAAGAACGGAACTGCAAAAATACAAAAAAGACACCCAATCGGGTGTCTTTTTTGTGGCGCGCCACGCAGGATTCGATTCTCCGCGGGCGTTCACATCGCGCGCCATTAAGCCGCGCTGTTTCCCGCTCCGGTCCGGTCGGCTCTGTCGCTCCCCCGGAGCGACATTCACTACCGACCGTTCGAATCCTGCAATTCTGTAAAATGTGCCACACAACAAAAAAAGACACCTAACGGGTGTCTTTTTTGTGGCGCGCCACGCAGGATTCGAACCTGCGACCTACCGGTTCGTAGCCGGGCACTCTATCCACTGAGCTAGTAGCGCATCTGCTCATCACA
>JAZQJQ010000046.1:0-20097 GCA_045541735.1 Eubacteriales bacterium | reverse complement strand
TTGATCAGCTCCAGGATCTGGGCCTGAATCGTAACGTCAAGTGCGGTAGTAGGCTCGTCCGCTATAAGCAAACGGGGCGAAAGCGAGGTCGCCATCGCAATGAGTATTCTCTGCTTCAGACCGCCCGAGAGCTCGTGCGGATACTGGGATGCGCGCATCTCGGGGTCGGGAATGCCGACCTTTTTCATCATTTCAATGCTGCGCGCTCTTGCCTCCTTCTGCTTCATACCCATATGGTAAATGAATACCTCGTCAAGCTGTTCGCCTATCGTCATAACGGGATTAAGGAAGGTGGAGGGATCCTGAAATATCATTGCCATCTCCTCGGTGCGCAGCCGAAGCATCTCTCTTTCCGTTTTTTCAAGAATATTATGCTTCTCTCCGTCACGCGAGGTAAAGGTAAACTCCTTTGCTGTAACGTACGCGGGGGGAGTTGTTAAAAGTCCCATACATGAAAGACCCGTAACGCTCTTTCCGCATCCGCTCTCGCCAACAACGGCAACTCTCTCGCCTTCGCCGATGGAGATGTTTACCCCCTCCACGGCGCGCACAAAGCCGTCGCCCGTGCGGAATATTATTTTAAGGTCCTTTATATCAAGCACGTTCATACCGTCATACCCTCCTTTTCAAAGCTTTTTCTGAGGGCATCGGCATCCGCTTCGCTGATGTCGCCTATCTCATTAAACACTGCAGCAGCGGCTTCCTCGGGGGAAAGACCCTGTGTGCGGGTGTCCTTTTTGCGCTTCATCTTGGGGTTGAGTATCTCCTCAAGCGCATAACCTATCTGCATAAAGCCGAAAACGGTAATGAAGATGGCGGCACCGGGAGCAAGCACCCACGCCCAAAGACCCGAAGTAAATGCGCTTTCCTGAGCCGCAACAAGTATCTTGCCCCAGCTCATTACGGAAGGGTCGCCGAGTCCGATAAAGCTGAGTCCTGCCTCCGCTATCATAAATCCCGCGCATGAAAGAGCGGTGTTCATAATAAGCAGATGAGAAACGGAGGGCATAATGTGGCGGAACATAATGTATGTCTTCGAACCGCCTGCAAGCTCTGCGGCACGGACGAAGTTCATATTCATTACGGAAAGTACCTGCGCACGCACCATTCTTGCGGTACCGCACCAGCCTATAAGCGTGAATATCGCTATCATCATAAGATAGCTTGATGAAAGATTACTCATTATCATCATAAGCGGCGTTGTGGGAATAACAAGCAGCACGTTGATGATATTGAGTATTACGGTGGCACTTACCTTGCCGAAGTAAGCGGAAACGATACCAAGTGTGGCGCCGAGAAGAGTTACGCAAAGTCCTGTCGTTATACCGATTATAAGGGATATGCGCGCTCCGTAGAGAAGCTGGGTCAGAATGTCTATACCGTTTTTATCGGTACCGAGGATATGCTCTGCAGAAGGCTTTGCAAGTCCGTTTGCAACGTCGTAATCGTCAAGCTCGTAAGGTGTGATATACGGTGCAAACACAGCCGCCGCAACCACTATACCGACAAGGAAGACACCGAGACGCCCCTTGGGATTTTTCAGCACCTTAACGATGAAATGTCCTATTGCCTTTAGAACCGAAAGGAGGATAACAAGAAGCTTTTTCATCTTATACCTCCTTAATTCTCGGATCGAACTTGTGGTATACAAGGTCGGTAATAAAGTTGCATACAACAGTTATGACCGCGAAAAGCAGCAAAATTGCCTGAGAGAGCAGATAATCGCCGTTATTGCATGCATCAAGCAGGAGCTGACCCATACCCGGCCAGGAGAATATCTTTTCCGTAAGCACGCTTCCGCCCATAAGACCCGCCATGGACATTCCGACGTTTGTGATAAGCGGAAGGAGTGCATTTCGGAAGGTATGCTTATAAAGCACTACCGAGGGCGGAAGTCCTTTTGCGCGCGCGGTGAGGATGTAATCCTCGTTTGTTACGGCGATCATACTGTTTCTGACAAGAAGAGCATACGATATTACGCCGGAAAATACCGCAATGAGGACCGGAAGCGCCGCGTGGTAGGCAACGTCCAGAATATCTCCCATCGGCACTGCGGCAAAAATGGCCGCAAAAAGCGAGACCGGAATACCTGCAAAGATAAACACCGTCTTTTTGAATATCAGCTTCAGGGCTATGGCAAGTGCCATAACGGAAGCAAAAACAATAAGGAAGGCCGTTCCGTTAAATGACAGTGTGTATCCCGCAGTCATAGCGCCGCGGTATGGGAATATCTTGTATGTAAAAGCAAACAGCATCAAAGAAACAAGCGCAAGCCAGAACGACGGAATTGCAGTTGTAACACCCGATAGGGCAAGCAACGTTTTATCCGCCGCCTTGTCTCTCTTTTTGCCCGCCACGGCACCGAAGAGGATACCGAAAATAAGCGAGAATATCATTGACGAGACCGTAAGCACCATAGACCAAGGTATACGAGAGAACATTACCTTCCAGACAGATTCCTTATAGTAATGCGACTCACCGAAATCAAGGGTAACTATTCTGCCGAGATAATCCAAATACTGCACGATTATGGGATCGTTGAAGCCGTATTCCTCGCGTATCTTCTCGCGCAGCACAACGTCATCCTCGGGCACGCCCGCAAAATAAGGCTGAGCGGGGTCACTGAATATCATTCTCGGCAAAAAGAAATTCAGCGTTATAATGATGAAAAGCACGAAAAGTGAGCTTAACACCTTTTTAAGGTAATAACCTTTCATTCTTTTCCTCCGAACTATTTACGGCGAATTGCACATTACTTACGCAATGTGCAATCCGTCGTTTGTTATTTACTGAGCCGGTACTGTGGGTACCTTTTTGAGATATCGGATGGAGTAGCTGTTCCAGATGGAAGCACCGCGTACCTCGGTCCATCCCTCCCACTTCTGAGAAGTATAGAACGTTATGGTCTTTTCCGAATACAGAGGAAGCTCTATGTAAAGATCGGTAATATACTTCTGTACCGCTCTGCAGCGTTCATACTGCTCTGCGGTGTTTGGAGCAAGCTCCATATCGTTTATCATACCGATAAGGGTCTTGTCTTTAATACCCGAGTAGTTAAAGAGGCGTACACTGTCCCCGCCCGGGTAAACACTGTAGCGCGCACTGTACATAAGCAGCTTATCGGCAGTAAAGGATACGGAATTGATTATCATATCGAAATCCGCGTGGTTATACTGCTTGATGTCCTCTGCATAGGTGGAGGTCGCCTGATCGTACTCTATCGTGATTCCGATATCGGCAAGCTGAGTAGCAAGCGCTTTTACCGTTACTTCGTTATCGGGGGTCGCAAAAACGGTAAGAGTAATGCCTCTGCTGCCGTTTGCATCCATCTTATAAGGCGTAGTATCAAGCAAAGCGTTTGCGGCTGCTACGTCTGTTTTGTGGTAAACGTATTTGCCGTTTTCATCCTGGTATGCGTGATCGTAATAATCCTGAACAAGGCAGTCGCCTACCTGAACTCCCATACCGTGAAGCACTTCGTCTATAAGCTTCTGCTGGTCGATGCAAAGCGAGACCGCCTGTCGGATCTGCTTGGAGTAACCGTTAAAACCGTCTTCTCTGAACGCTCCGTAAAGCCCAACGTTAAAAAGAAGAGTGCTTACGAACTCGTTATTTACAGCGCATATCTCAACGTTTTCGTAATCCGCATTGTTCTGCACGGCATAAGCCTTGGAAGGCTTTACCGTATCCATCATCAGGTCAATGCTTCCCTCCTTGAGAGCATTAATGAGAACGTCCTCATTGCTCATAAGGATAACGGATATATTCTTTATAGGTTCTCCCGCGAACATCTCCTTGGTAAGCTTTTCATCATAATCCTCGCGGAAGGTTGCGGTGATGGTACTGTCTTCGATATAATCGCCTTCGGCAATGTAATAAGCACCCGTACCCACGGGATTGAGGTTCTTTTCCTTCGCGGGGTTGCGCACAGACTGCCAGATGTGCTTAGGAAGCACAACTATGGAGTTACACACGCTCTTCATAGAAGTGTAATTGTTGCTTGCAAGTATAAACTCAAAATCGCCGTCCACAACCGAACTTTGATAGTAGTCCGTAAGGAAGTATGCCTGGCTTGCAAGCGCTCCGGCGTGCTTTATTATGTAATCAAAGGTAAACTTGATATCCTCTGCGGTAAATGGTGTACCGTCGTTCCAGGAATACCCGTCAACTACCTTGAATCGGAAGCGCATCCAGTTAGTCTTGGGAACAGCAATAAGCGCTCGCGCCTCAAACTCTTCCTTTGTTTCTATCATCGGATTGCCGCTTTCGTCAACACCGAACTTTATTCCCTCTCTTTCGCACTGTTCCTTCCATTGCTCTTCGGTAGGGTCGAAATACTCGTAACCGTAAACACTTCCCTCTTTTTTGGGAAGCGCGCCCTCGTACTCAAGCAGTCCGTCCGTGAAGGCAAGCGGATTTACAGACGTGTCGGCGGGAACGAATACCTCTCCGTCCGGAAAGGTGTAGGTCTCACCCTCAACGTAATCCGCAGGCACTGCCACGCTTCCGAGAAGGGTGTTATAGAACAGACTCACAAAAAAGGTCGAAGAAGATGCCGTGGAAGAATAAGGATTTAGATTTTTCGGCAGTGCCGTAGTACCTATGCGGAACGAATCCTCATATTTATCCTGTCTTACGGCACAGGAGGTCGCGCACATAAGTGAAGCGGCGACCAAAATAAGCGCGATTATTCTTTTCATATCATTAATAGGGTATCTGAGTACCGAATCCTATCTTATTTGCAGAATTGTCGAAGATCTCCTCAACCGTAAACTTGTATGCAGGGCGGGTCACCCAGCGCTCGATGTTGGGGAGGTGGTAAACGTCGTGCTGTGCGTTGATGAACTGCTGAATGAGGGGAAGATCAAAGGGAGAAACGGAGCCGAGCTCGTTATGAGCGCCGACGATCTCCATCTTACCGCGAACCTCATAGGAAAGTACGGGCGGCTGATAGAACATCAGAGTTGCCTCCGGATTATCCTGATAGTTTGCCCAGCTGTGCTTAAACGCCATCTCAACGCTGTAGATATGCTCGAAATCTATGGTCTTTTCCGCTTCATCGGAATATATCCACTTCATAAGAAGCTTCAGACCTCTGTCGCTGTAGGTCTTATCCTCGGGGTCATAGCTCTTGATGTGCTCAACGTAAGCGGCAAGAGCCTCCTCAAGATACTCCTCCTTAGGGATGAATCCTATGCCTTTTACGGATCCGTTAAGGCCTGCGGGGCCGTTTGAGATAAATACGGGATCGTGAGAGGTGAAAGAAAGGAATATCTTCTCAGGGGACATCATCTTGCCCTCTGAAAGCTCCTTTACGGTATTTCCGCGGGTTCTGTACGCCCAGTTAAAAAATCTGTTAAGCTCGCCGTTTTCAAGTCTTGCTCTTTCCATGGTGAAAATTCTCCTTTATGTAATTTAATCGGTAACTTGTCAACTCAACAGCCGTGCTGTTTACTTAATCTTTATGAACGGAGCGTTTGCAGCCTTCATACCCGCCTGACCGATATTAAAACCGCATTCAAAACCGCCCTCGGTGTAGTTAGCGCCCTCGGAAACGAAATCCTCTGCCACTATACCTCCCTCGCCGTCGGAAACGTCATAGGTAAAGGTGATCTTATCGCCGTCGACAGCATAGGTGCCTGTGCTTTCTCCCCAAACGTGCATAACGCTTGCGAGCTGCATAATGCTTACCTTAAAGGTATTGTCAGGTTTGAGACATACGGAATACGCATATACCATATTACCCATTCCGCCGGTCTTGGTAAGATAACCTGCGTAAACACTGCCGTCAATGTCTGCGGGTGCTGTCTCGTAGAACCTGACAGGAGTGGAAGTCATAGAAGCCACCATATAGAACGGGGTCTCGAACATACCGTCTACAAGCACAACTTCCTTAATCTCCGCGCTCTGACCTTCACCGTAGGTGTAGCTTAGCGTGAGCGTCTCGTCAAAATCCGCATTCTCACCAAAGGAATAAGTACCGGTATAATGCGCATTAGCGTTCTGACCCATTGCAAGCATAGCAACGTAGATATCAGCGGTACCGTCGCTCATAAGATTGATAAGCGCGCGTCCGCTTGTCGTGCTCTCGTTGCCGCCCATGCTGACCGTGTTCTCATATCCCGCAATGAAAGTACGGGAAACCGTAGGAGCCTTCTCTCCGCAGGATACCGTAAGCATGCAGGTAAGCACGGTGACCACCGCCATTATTACGGATAATGTCTTTTTCATAAGTTTCTCCTTCTCGGCGTTATGCCGATCGCTTTTGTCATTTTAGTCCGCTAAAGAACTAAAGTTCAGTTATTATACCACAATCTGCCGCCAATGTCAACCGAATAAGCGTTTTTTCAAGCCAAAAATGCAATATTTCATCATAATCTCTTGCAAAAACGGAAACCGACGGCAACAATTTTCCCAAAAAATGACGGATTGGAAAAACAAAGTTGCGAAACCGGGCATTTGCGCCTCAGCGCAAATGCCCGGTTTATCATTCTGTTATAACCGAAACGGTCTCGCCCATAAGCTCTGCGTAGCAAGTTTTACCTCTTGCCTCTATCTGCACCTGCTTTTTGGCAGTATCGGGATTAACAACAACGAACGTAAGTTTTCCGCCGTTATCTATTGCAAATCCCTCGCACGGCAGCTTTGTCTTCGGGTATTCAAACATAGATCCCTGCATTATCTCGTCACTTAAAAGCGGATAGATGACGGAATCGGAGTTTATAAGCTTTGCAAAACATTCAAAAGCACGATACTGACCGCTGTAGCTCAGTTCCCCGCTTTGGCTGTTACGGGTCACAAGTCCTCCGCATCCGAAGGGGCCGATATTGGGCCATCCCGTTTCGTCGAGCATAAGATTCCAACCGGTAAAGGAGCTGTAACCGCACTTTACGGCACGGGTGAACATAATTGCCCATTTGCAAACATCGGTGGAATAATTGTCATACAATCTCGGGCCTGCTTCTGTGAAGTGGAGCTTCAGATTCGGGAATTTTTCCCTCAGCACCGCAGTTTGTTCGATCTTACCGCCGTAATAATGGAACGCCGCGGCGTTCGCCGCCTCTGCGGTCTCGGGATGCGCTTCCAGCGTCCAAAGTACCCGGTCGATACCGGAGAAATTATGGTCGTACATCCATATCTCGGTGCTAAGTCCGTTCTCTTTAAGCTTTTTGCGGAGCGAAACTATATACTTTGCCTCAGTATCGGGATTCCACACGCAAGCCGCCATTCGTGCATACTGATGGTTTTCGGGCTCGTTTTGCGGAGTTATTGCCGATATTTTGATACCGTGCTGTTCATACGCCTTGATAAAGCGCACAACGTATTCAGCAAAGCAATCAACGTATTCGTCGCGCATATGTCCGCCGCACAATTTTCCGCCCGTCTTCATCCAGCCGGGAGGACTCCACGGAGAAGCAAAAATATAGAGATCGGGATTTACCGAAAGAGCTTCCTTTATCATCGGAATCACGTATTTTTCGTCACGCTCAACGGAAAAATGCTCAAGCTCGGTATCAAACGGCACGTCATCGTACGAGTAAAGCTCGGCGGAATAGTCGCTTGCACCTATGCTGACACGGGCAAGCGAAAGACCGAGTCCTTTTTTCGTAAATATGCTTTCAAGAAACGCAGTACGCTCAGTTTTTTCCATTTTGTCAAGCAGATAGCAGGAAGAACCCGTAAGCGCAACACCGACACCGAGAAAATCACGCGCTGATGCACTTTCCGCCAGCTTCAGTTTT
This sequence comes from Eubacteriales bacterium, assembly GCA_045541735.1. Lineage (GTDB taxonomy): Bacteria > Bacillota > Clostridia > Oscillospirales > CAG-272 > RUG12395. The sequence goes on along the minus strand of JAZQJQ010000046.1, from coordinate 12,355 downwards.
ACGGCACCGGTAAGACCCTCGCACTCAAAGATCTCTCTGTGCAAGAGATCTCCGTTCTTGTTAACAGAATACTGAAAAGCCATATAATCCTCCCGAAGAGTTTTTTTCAGTTTAGCATATAAAGAACGGAATTGCAATGAAAAAGGAAGCAATTTTTTGCTTCCCTTTTCTTTTATACTGCGCGTTATAGATCTTTAAGAAGTTCGCGCCGCGGTTTTGCACATTTACAAAACCGCGGCTTGATACTTTTTCGTGCTTTAAAATTACGCTTACTGTTCTTTAAACTTATTATTGATCTCGTTTATCTTGTTTTCCGACATTCTTCTTGCGGAATTATAGATCCTGTCAAAATTGTTTGTAAGAGACTTCATCATATTTGTAAGGGTTCCGGTAAGGCTGCCTACCTCATAGAATACACCGGGGTCGAAGGATCTGTTGGCAAAGATTATCTCAAGGCACTTGATACTTTCCTCGTCGCGTGCATCGCGGCCCTTGAGGGTCTGCTCATAATACGCGGGAGTTACATAATTTTTGGAAGTATATGCGATGTACTCGGTAATGGCACCGGTGCGCTCCAGATCCTCGTTATGAAGCTCAACGCTGTACATATTGGAGTAGGTAGCGCTTACGTATCCGCCGTACTCTCCCTGAACGTTATCATACATGGGATAAGGAATGATACCGAAATCCATTTCCATATCTCTGAGCTGGGGAACGTTACGGAAGATGGTGGTAGCGAAAAGGCCCTGGCCGTTTGTAAACATGCCCATCATACCGCCGACGGCAGAAACCTTAGAGCTGTAAAGGGTAGCAGTGGTATTGATAGCGTAGCGCGAATCGAAGCAAAGATTACAAATTCTTGTAGCAAGAGCAGAGTTTCTGTCGCTGTACATTGTGAGAATAAAATCACCGGTCTCCTCGCTTATGCCGCCAAGTTTGGAGCGTGCGCCGCCGAAGCTGGCCTGGAACGCGTCGTTCCAACAAAGCAGACCGAAACGGTCCATTTCAGTCATCACGTCGTCACCGTTAAGATCTTCAGAGACCAAATGTACGTACTCCTCGAACTTATCCCAAGTCCACTTGTTTTCAAGAACGAGGTCGTAGATATCGGTTATGTTCTTTTCTTCGGCAATAGCCTTGGAGAAAAGAACGCAGTGCGTAGCAAGGTTGTCGGTGATACCGATATCGCCGTTAGAGAAGAACATCTTACCCTGAATGCCAAGGTCGATATTTGCACGCTGATCCCACCACGAACGGCTGAGATCTATGTAAGGTACCTCATTAAGGTCGAGAAGATATCCGCTTGTTGCACACGCGGTAGCGTGCCAGGTGCTGATACCGCAAAGATCGTATTGGCTTTCGCCTGCGGCATAATCCTGCCTCAGCGTAGTGGTACCGACACCTCCGGAGAATACGCTGCCGCTTACCACGGCATTATCAATAACGATATTGAGGGTATTCTCCACGTCGGAGTTGCGTTTGAATATGGCTTCGTTTACAACGTCGTAATCGGCATTCTGATCCGAAAAATCGTTAAAAACGATGGAATCAGCCAAACAAGTAAGTATAACGAACTCATAGCTGTCGTAATCAAGCTCTTTGGGGATATCGGGATATTCGGTAGTAACGGCTGGATCGGTAACGGCAGGCTCAGTCGTAACTGCCGCTCCGGGAGCGTCCGTTGTAACGGCGGGAGGTGTTTTTGCGCCGCAGGAAACAACAAGCGGAAGCAAAACGCACACAAGGAGCAATACTGCTGTAAGTTTTTTCATATTATAACTAAAACCCCTTTCATTTGTTGAAAACAGTATACCACACAAAAAATCATATGTCAATAATTGTGCACAATCACACACACAAAAAGCCGCGGATTAATTCCGCGGCTTTTTTCATTACTGCTCGGGTTTTACCAGCTTTTCGTATCTCGCCTCATTGTCATATACTTCATATACGTCGCAATAATCCTTTAAATGATCCTTTTCCGCCCACATTCTGAGAGTGGTGCCGGTAATTGTGTATCTTTCAAGGTATATATTACCTACCTTGCTGATAAGACCGCCGCCAAGCTTAGGAAACATTCCGTCCCAGAGGCAGTTTGTAGAGCTTGTTCCGCAGAATACGGTAAAGCCCTCGCCGAGAAGCTTGGTATGAGTTTCGGAGCCGTAGTATGTAAACGCACCGAAAGGATAGATGAATATCTGCGTTTCTCCGATAAGAGGCTTCACGTTCTTGTTCCAATCGATGATATCTTGATCAACGGTCTCCTGGCTGCAAACGCCGTAATCCCTGTGCGAATAGCTGTGGGAAGCGAAGTTGTAGCCGTTTTCCTTGAGCCAAGCGATGACCGGCTTCACCTTTTCTCTTTCAGCCATATAATCGATTCCCTGCTCTGCGAACATCTCGTCGGTACGATATCCAAGGATCCCCTGGAAGCCCGTAAGTGCGATGGTGCACTTGGCGCCGTTGGTGGAGAAATCGGGATGTTCCGCAATGAACTTTTCAAGCTGGGGGAATACGTCGAGGTCGTTTATCTCTTCTTTACCGTCAACGTAGCCAACGCACATAATGGTACCGTTGTGGATGATAAGATGGTCTATCATACCCCAATCGGATTTGCGGCTGTCGTACACAACGTCGTCAATGGAAAGAACGAGCGGCTTTCTGCCCACAGGGACCTGCACGTATTTTTTGAGACGCGCCTTTACGGTGCCGTCCGTATCGGTATAGTTCTCGTACATATCGTTTATGTCGATAAGGCTGTAGCCTCTCTCGTAAAGATCCTCGAGAATTGCAACAAACTCGGGAACTGTGAGGCAGTCGGCATCAAGCGGAGCACCCTTATATCCGCAACCCTGCTCGGGATATGCGATAAGGCAGTGGGTAAATATATGACGAACCTGATTCGCGGGATAATTTTCAAGCTCCTGCTTCGGGGTATCGTCATCCGGCTCTTTATCGGTAACCGGTGTAGTAACGGGCTCAGTCACCGGGTCCGTTACGGGGTCCGTTACGAGGTCGGTCACGGGATCCGTTACGTTGGAGGTGTCCGTTACCGGATCAGTTGCAGGTGCATCGGTCACGGGCGCATCGGTAACAGTGTCTGTTGCGGGCGTATCTGTTGCAGGCGGTTCGGTAACGTCACCGCCGGGAGTTTTGGCGCAAGAAACGGCACCGAGCACCATAACGAAAACTACAAGCAAGGATAAAAATCTTTTCATAATTCTCTCCGTATCAATATCGCAAGGTCATTTTTATTGTCTACATTATACAACACAATCCCCCCTTGATGTAAAGACTATTTTTAAAAATTCTGTGTATTTTTTATGAACTCTGCAAAAAACACGCAAATTACATAAAAACAAACCGAAATATCAAGAAATCTCGCTTATTCTGTAAATAGTATTGACAAAACCGATCATATATGATAATATGCTCGCCGTGACAGTATGCGGCTTTCCGCAAATTTTAAGGAGAACACAAAAAGTGGACGACGGCAACAGTCGAAGTACGAAGCTTACCGATCTGAATATTATTTGAAGAACACATAACCTGCACCCGAAAGGAACAGGCTGTGTTTTTTTGCGTTTAGGACACTTTTTCATTCTTCCCGCATAACTATTATACAATTAAGGAGAAAATCATGCCCGACGGGAGTAGTACAAAGTTAATCATAATGCTTATCTGCCTTGCCTTTTCCGCATTCTTTTCAGCAACGGAAACGGCGTTCACCTCCGCAAATCAAACAAAACTTAAAAACATGGCATCCGAAGGCGACAGACGTGCCGCACGTGTGCTGAAAATGTCCGAAAACTACGACAAATTGCTTTCTGCAATTCTTGTAGGAAACAACGTTGTGAACATTCTTCTGTCCTCCATTGCAACGCTGTGGTTCGTTGACCTGCTTGTAAACACAAGCTATGCAAACGCCGCATCCGCGATCTCTACCGCAGTCATCACCGTAGTAGTGCTTCTTTTCGGCGAGATATCGCCAAAAAGCCTTGCAAAAGAAAAACCCGAAAGATTTGCAATGGCAGTGGCTCCCTTCCTTGCCTTTATAATGCTTATACTTACCCCTATCAATTTTATCTTCATTCTTTGGAGAAAGCTTCTGAACCTCATCTTCAAGCCGGGAGAAGTCGATACGGTGACCGAGGGCGAGGTGCTTACCCTTGTTGACGAAGCGCATGAAGACGGAAGCATCGACGAATACAACAAGGAGCTTATCGAAAACATATTCGACTTTGACGATCTCACCGCAGGGGAGATAGCCACCCACCGCACCGAGCTTACCACACTCGCAAAAGACGGCACGGACGGAGAGTGGGAAGACGTTATCCAGCACAACCGCTTTTCCCGCATTCCCGTGTACGGTGAGGACGTAGACGATATAGTCGGCGTACTCGACACACGCGAGTACTTCCGTATGGAAGATAAGAGCCGAGAGGCGGTGCTTAAAAACGCACTCAGACCCGCTTATTTTGTTCCGGAAAGCGTAAAGGCGGACGTTCTCTTCCGCAATATGAAGAAGAACAAGGAATCCATGGCTGTAGTCCTTGACGAATACGGCGGAGTTTTCGGCGTTGTTACCTTTACCGACCTTGTTCAGTGCCTTGTGGGAGATTTCTCCGAGGATGACGAGGAGGGCGAAGACGCCCCCTCCATCGTTATGCTTGAGGAGAACGTTTATCAGCTCAACTGCCCCGTTGCCGTAACCGAAGTCGAAGAGACCCTCGGCATCAAGCTCGAGGATTGCGAATCCGATACCTTCGGCGGCTTTGTGCTCGGTCTTTACGGCTCCATACCCGACGACGATACCACCTTTGAGCTTGAGACCGACGATATGTTTATAAAGGTGCTTAGCATCAAGGAGCACCGCATTGAGACTATGACAGTAACCGTTAAGAAAAAAGAAGAGGAAGAAGCCGAAAAGGATATCTTCCCCGGTCTGTAAAACTTAATAACATACGCAAAAAAGGCAGGATCTTCCCTGCCTTTTTTGCGTATGAATCCTATTTATCTTATCAAGAGAGCTATCTTGCCCTTTCCCTGCAAACTGAACTTGCAAATACCTTCCCTGCAATCAATCCTATCGCCCGTTTCGGCATTGATGACAGCAAAGTCATCGGAAATAAGATTATCCTTCCACTTTGCCTTGTTTATTGTTATATCAAAATCCTTTGCAAACATATTTGAGTTGAAGATATGTATCATACACGACTTTTTATTAGCGGAGATGCAAACACCGTACTCGGTATTCTCCGGAAGTCCGCTAACCCCAAGATGCTCCAAAAATCTTCCGTGATGGTATACCTCGGGATATTTATCGCAAAGAGCGACCCATCGTTTCGTAAGATCGAAGATATAGGGGTAGGTCATCGGCGGAGCAAACATACAAAAACCGTAAGCATACAGATTGTCGCCTATCTCGCCGTAGCTCTGCATACCGAGCACAGGTGCAGGGATGCAGTAGCGGAGTACCTCGGGGCGCATATAGGGAGCTTTTGCATTACCCCACTTTCTGAACCAAAGCATACCCATTATGTCTATCTGGTTCATGTAGCAATCGCCTATTCCCTCACAGCTGAATACAAAGTCGTCGCCGTACTTCTTATACGTGTCGTTTATCTTTGTAAGAAGCTCCTGATAACCGTCCTCAAACGCCGTTGCGGGGGTGCGGTGTCCATGTGCCTTGTTGTAGCAAAGATATGCAGGACTTGTCATTACCTGGTCAAAGAACGCACCGTCAGCGCCAAGCTCACGCACGCTTTCAATTACCTTAACGATCTGCTTCTGCCACTCGGGATCCTTCGGACACATTGCAGTATATAGATGGTTCGTTGTGTGCGCATACCGCTCGTGATAAAGATCGCCGTTGCCTTTCCAAACTGCGCTGTTCTCACCGCGCAGTCTGCCGTTTTCATCCACTATGTTATACCATTTGCCCGTGGTATCGGCAAGGTGGATATTGGTGTAAAATAGCGCCTTCAGTCCCTTTGCGTGCATATCGTCTATGCACTTTTTGAGTCCTTCCTTACCTCCAAGACAGTCGAGTATCTCGTAATCGGGATAGAAAACGTCAAATCCGCCGCGGTGCCATCCCATAAAAAGAGTGGTGTCGATTCCGCTGTTTTCATAAGCGAACTGTCCTGCCTGCTCAAAGGTGGTAATGTTTGTTCCTACGCAATCCGTGTTGATACAACGGGATTTCACATCGGACGGTGCGAGTATCGTCTTTGCGGGAGCATCCTCAACGTATTTTAGATGATAATGCTCTCCGGGGAAAGAGACCGCCTGGAAGCACGCCATACCTTTGAATTTCTGTGCAAGAGGCGACATTTTGCGCACTTTGCCGCTTTCGTTAACAAGCCAATCGTAATAAACGTCAGCACCCTCGTGCCAATCGCCCTCAAGGCATCCGACGTAAAGGGGATCAACGTAAAAGCTCTCGCCCTTGGCAATAAATGGCCATACGACCATACCCGCCTTGCCCGCTTTTTCAAAGATGAACTGCTTATAGGTGCTCATTTTATCGTGATAACCGAAATAGAAGCACTCCTCATTATTGTGCAAGGTAAGGAACTGAACGGAGCACGGTATCGGATAAGTGCAGGAGAAGCGGCTTTCCGAAAGGCTGTCGTTTTCGCTGAACTGTGCACTGTAATTATAACGTACGTCATGCTTTATCTGGCTTCCGTTCGCAATGCTCTTTAAAGCTCCCTCCATCAAATTACCGTCCTGAAGAGGCCAGAACAGTGCATAATCGTGATCCACAAATCCATCCACAAGAACTGTCGCCGAAACAACAACTCCCGCATCGAGATTATTTACAAAACGGATACTCCATTTGAGTAGATCTGCATTTGTCTCCAGCACTATCTTCTGAACGACGTCAACAGTACCGCCGACACCTTCAATTTCTGCCTTGTGGGTGACGGTAAGCTCTTCGCCGTCTTCCGCAACGCATTTTTCGAGCGTTGCCGTAATAGCGGAAAGATCAATATTTACCGCTCCCTCCGAATACGGGCGGCTTTCCCATATATCGTCGGTATTCTTATCAACAAGCAAAGAAACACCCTTTGCACCTTGCTTATCGGTAACGTAATGTCCTGTGCGCTTGTTCGTAAGTTTTACAAGCGTGCCGAATTCGTTAAATTCAAAGCTGACCTTTCTGTTTTCTAAAAGCATATTTACTCTCCTGTATGATAAAACGGATTCGAAATAAAACTAATTGGGTTTGATCGAGTTTACGAACTTTTTGCAGTCAAGCTCTCCTGCCTTCTTCAATGACTCGTACTGAGATGCAAAAGCGCCGCTTGCATTATGTACCTGGCTCCTTACTCGGGAGATAACGGAACCGAAGTTCAGAGAGATTCCAAGGTCAAAGGTGCGTTCCTGCAAGATTATCTCAAGCATCTCCATGGAATTCTGGTCGCGTACGCTTCTGGTGCCGAATACAGCATCAAAGAACACCGTCTTCAGATCGCGCTGATTGATGAATCCCATTGCGTTGATAACGTCAACTGTTGCATCAAGCCTTGCCTCAGCACGCGTAGGTATCGTAACCAACGACATCTGAGCATACTGAATGGAAGCGACATAATCTTCCTGAGCTTCGTCATACTTGGGGAAAGGAAGGAAGCCGTAATCGTCCTCCATATCCCAAAGCTGGAAGGATGCACCGATCGTATCGCTGAAGAAGAGGAACCTTCCCTCGGCAAAAAGGATCACGGATTTTCCGGCTAACGACTCCCCGCGGCTGTGCGCTGTGTTATGTACGTTTATGGTGTTGTTAATTGAATATGTGGTGATCAGTTTTTCAAGTGCATTGACCATTTTTTCGCTCATAGTAAAGAGAGTGGGCCAATTATCATCGTCGACGGCAGTAAAGGTGAGACCCATTGCGTTTATGGAATAATCAAAGGTCTGCGCACCGCAAACAAGTCCGAAGCGATCCTTGTCATAATCCATGCCATCGTCATCGTAATCAACTGCAAAGTCTTTGATGAGCTGGTTCCACTTATCCATGGTCCACTTGCCCTGACGGACAAGCTCAAAGCAATCCTCAACACCCTCTCTTTCTCCGAGAGAATAGTTGTACATCATACAAGCTGCGGTCTTCCACGCCATAACGTTCATATCACCGACGGCAAAAAATCTGTACTCGTTGCCGAAATTCAGCATATCGCAGACGTTTTTAGTCCACCAAGGATCGTTAAAATCAAATCCTTCAATGTCATTGAGATTATAAGCAAGTCCGCCCGAGATGATCTTCGGTATATTAGAACCGTTGCAGAAATATGAATCGTATAAGTTATCGCCCGAATTTACATCCTTCTTTACAGCGTTTAAGGCTTCAGCGTGAGTAAGCTGCTCGTGAGTGATTATGACCTTGTAGGTATCCTCTATCTCGGTATTGCGCTTGAATATAGCCTCGGACATTATTTCACCGGATTCCTCAGGCCCTACAATATCATAGTTTACCCACCAATTGTTGTCGCCTCCGGTGAGGTAAAGAAGGGTCGTATCGTCATAATCCTTTTTTCCGAACTTTTCTTCAAGCGTTTCAATGTCCTTCTCGTCCGGCACATCGGTGACAGTTGTACCGCCTATATCGTCCGATTGATTCGGAACGGTCGTATCGGGCGGTTGCTTGTTTCCGCCGCAGCTGACTGCTGTTGCAACAAGCATCAAAAGGCTTATCATAAAGGCAGTTATTCTAAAAGCACTTTTCTTTTTAAGCATACGAGCTCTCCTTTAATAATCATGATGCCGCAGAAGGGCATTTGCAGGCTCAGAGTGCATTGCACCATACCGCAACACTGTATTTTTATATTAACATCTACGCATAATGCCCTGAATATCATTTGTTGTCTTTCGGTTTTGCATTTGTTGACATAGAATTATTTGCTTAAATCGCAACAAATGACAATATTTACCTCAATCGCAACAAATGACAACCTTATTGACAACACAGGCGATTCCAATGTATAATAAATTTAATTACAATGAAGCTAAAAAACAGCATACTCGTGCTAAAAAGGAGCTTTGTTATGATCGATTCCATTTCCCGCCGTTTTTCTGCCCTTCTGCTTACAGCGGTACTTACCGTGTCGATCCTCTCGTTTTTTTCCTGCGAAAACCGTCCGGGCACAGATCCCGCCGATACACCGAACGACAGCAACACAACGACATATATTACTGACGAACATCCTGTCGTAAATGAAGAAAAGATAGTATTTGCTAACACAGAAGGCAGCGGTACCAAAGACGGTTCCTCAGCAGAAAACGCAGCTGCATTTCAAAACGCGCTCGGTCTTATAAAAGCGACGGGCGGTACCTTGATTGTTTGCGGCTCGGTCACGCTTACGGATTACTTGTTCCCTTCAAACGGATCAAACATACACGTAACGTCCGTATACAACGGCGTAGATCACCGAGAAACGGGCGCAGAGCTTATTCTGTGCGGAATGAATGCACTTTACGGCGATTACAGTTTTGACGGACTAAAGATAGTCAACGGAGCCGATTACTCATATCTGTGCCTGCAGTACAACAACGTTACGATAGGTGAAGACGTAAAGTGCGTGAAAGGCAAAGGCGTTGCAAAGGATATCGCCCTTGTTTGCGGATACTATGCGGATTCCGCAGGGCACCGCTCAACAAACACCGTAAGCTGTTACGAAGATACCGAAATAATCGTAAAAGCGGGAAATTGGCGCTACATAAACGGCGGTAATCTGCGCAATTCAAGCTCTGCCGTTGTCGGAACCGTTTCAAAGGATGCAACGATCGTTATAAACGTTGAAGGCGGAAAATATACCGAATACGCCGGATCCGAATACAATTCCGCCATCGGCATGAACAGCGTGGAAGGCACAGTATATATGGAAATAAGCGGAGGCACCTTCACGGGGCCCGTATCCGTTATCCCTAACGCAGGCGGCTTTAGCAGAGGCATCCGTGCATCTGTTACAGGCAATATAACCCTTAAAATAACCGGCGGCACATTTTCAGCAGCCGAATGCTCCATACTTCAGTCTAAGTCCAATGCTCCCGTCCTTGAAAAAAGCAGCAACGTAACGCTTTGCATTGAAAAAGCGACCTTTCGCACAAGCAAGCTGACCGTTGAGAGCACGTATTCGCAAAACGAACGCCTCATTATCGCAGAAGCGTACCGAAACAAAATAAATATCAAGAACTTCAAGTCTATCGAAATCGGCGAGGATGCCTGCAAAAAAATATATGCCCCCACCCCCGCAGGTACGGTTATTGCGACATATACCGAGCCGCCCTTCCCCGCTGTTGCTCCCAAAACAGGCGAGCTTACCGCCACAGAGGAAGCCAAGCTTTCCACAGAAATGAAAAACAGTCTTAAAAACGTAAAAACGCTTGCCTCCTCCAACGGAACAGACCTATATCAGCATCAGCGTATACTCAATGACAAGAACAACGAATACAATTTCAATGCCGTTGAATCCGTCAAATTCGTTTCTATGCTAACGGGCGAATACTCAATAAACAAGACCGCAACGAATTATAACATTGCAAAGATAGGCGGCGGCTATATAGTTGACTGCGGCTCCTTTTCCCTGCTTGCATTCGGTGATACGAAAGCAGACGGCGACACAGGACTTCCGTGGCGGGCAAACGCCCTTGCTTTTACCACCGACACCGATTACACGGACGGTCTTACCATCGACGGCTTCTACGCCAACGATTGCGGTGATTACGCCGGTATGGCAACGGAATTTCTGCTCTCGGACCGCAATCCGGGCACAGAAGCCTCAAAGATCCCCACCGGCGGAATCATGATAGGTGATAAGATCTATTTCGGATTTATGTCCGTAGTCTCGTGGGATACGGGGGATCCCGTATGGCCATGCAACTACGGCGGTCTTGCCATATCCTCCGATATGGGAAGAAGTTGGGAGACTCCGTCCGACCTGCGTTGGCCGAACGAAAGCGGTTACGTTCAGCTTTATCCCGTTGTTGACGGTGATTACGTATATTTCTTCGGAGTTCCCGGCGGAAGACGCGGCTCCTGCAAGCTCATGCGCGTCCCGACCGCTGAAATTGAAAACTTCGATGCTTACGAATATCTTGTTGGCAGAACGGAAGACGGCAAGCCGATCTATGAAAAAGGCTATGACGCTATGATGTCCGACTACGCAGTTGCGGGTCCGGGGGTCGGCGGTGTAGGAGTTATGTATAACGAATACCTCGGCGAATGGATGATGATGTACTGCACCCGTTCCTCCGGCAGAATAATGGCAGCAAGCATCGTAATGCAGGTGGCAAAAACCATCGACGGCGTATGGTCTGACCCCGTGATGGTCATGTCGCACAAATCATACGGTTCGGTCTATGAGCCGCGCATCAATAACAACTTTGTTTCCGAAGGCGGAAAAAAGATAATGGTAATTTGCTCACGTGCTGATATTTACAATTCGATAGTCTTTGAAATGGAGATATCGAAAAAGTAAACCGCAGAAAAGAGGGTGCAATGCTTAATACGAATACCATCTCCCCATACGTCCGTTCAGCAACAAAATCAACGCTTGTCTCCGGACTTGTGCTCAAGGAAAGGGCAATTTTTGATTATGAACTGATATGGATCCGCGAAGGCGGATTCACGCTCCAAATGAACGGGAAAACGTATAAAACAAAACCGAATGATCTCATCCTCATTCCTCCGGGAGTAAACCACACTATAAGCGTTTCTCCGAACGACCCACCCTCTGTTGATCTTCATATACATTTTGATATGATCTACACCGATTGCAGTCCCGAGGCATACGTATCGTATAAGAACCTGAAAAAGTTCACGGGAAAAGAACTGAAGATGATACAGCCTGATTTTTTTGAGGGTCAGTTCGATTATCCTTATTTTGAGATAGGCAATTACAAGAAGCTTACTGCAACGATAGAGGAGATCATCACGTTTTTCCACAACAAACCCGCCTTATATCAGCTTACCTGCAAATCCCTGATGATAGAGATCATCCGCTCCATTATCTTTGACAATATTCACGAGCCTAACGTAATAATGGATTCCGTCGGCGGCGACTTTATCAGCAGCGTAAAAAGCTTTGTGGATGCTAACTACTTAAACAGTAAAATATCACTCGACAGTATTGCCGAGCAGTTCCATTACAGCAAATACTATATAATCAAAAAATTCCATTCCACTTACGGCATTTCGCTTATCAAATACTGCAACGAACGCAGGGTGGAATATGCAAAAAGAAAGCTTGCGGAAGGCATTTCCGCCTCTCGCGTAGGCGAGCTGCTCTTCTTCCCCGACCTGTACTCCTTCAGCATCTCAAGGTAAGCGGAGGGACTCATATTACATTGT
>JAZQJQ010000045.1:0-4967 GCA_045541735.1 Eubacteriales bacterium | reverse complement strand
GGACACCATCCTCTGGAAAGGAGGCGAAGAAAATGCCATTATTATTAACAAGACGAAACGGGCCACCCACACCGTTTCGCAACTCGGAATATATTCCGTTTTACTACTTTATCCCCAAAAGCATTTTCAAAAATGCGGCGCAGAATTAAATTCAATTCCACGAAACCCACGTATGATTTTCTCTAATCGAGAAGCGTGTGAATTTATTGAAAGCGATCTATTCTTACTGCTTATCATTGATGCGACCGCATATATGGTATGGCCGTATATGGGACACAGTGAGTATATGGAGATATATTCCGGTTATGATCCCGCTTGGATTCTTGCTCATTCGCCCGGTTATTGTGTACAGGAACTTATGATAAGGGTATCGTTCCCACAGTAAATAATTTGTTCCAAAATTGCAATGAGGAATTCGGGTATGTAACCGAAGAAGAATTGGACGTTTATTTGCGGTATGTTGTTCCGAGAGCAATGAAAAAGCATAATATGAATGCTACCATACAAATTGCGGAAGAATTCAGATGCTTTGAGGACTTCGATTTTCGTAACAGTCGCCCAAAAACAGACTTTCACCGCAAATGGTATCACACACGAACCAAGCATCCGATGATTTCCCTTGAGGAATTCAAAGAAAACTATGCCGAGAGCCACAACGGTCAGGAGTGGGACGAGCCGGATGCTTCCCAAAATGTAGAGGAAAATATCACCTCTGAGACATTGGTTGAACAGTTTAAGGCAACATTGACCGAAAAAGATATGACAATTCTCCAAATGCGTATGGAGGGCGATACACTTGAAGAAATTGCTGAGAAACTCGGCTACCAAAACCACAGCGGCGTTTTGAAGCGTATTCGCAAGATCGGTTTGGCTTATGAAAAGTTTACCGGCGAAGATTACGGCTTTGAAAGCGGAAAGATCATCTGATAACACCTATTGATGAAAAATCGGTAGGTGTTATTTTTATGTCCAAAAATCGAAAAAGGAGGAAATTTAAATGGTATGGAAGATACACCCGTCACATCTGAGGCGGGTAAACAAGTTAGTCAAGACATTGTGCAGTTGTTATGATCGTGGCAACTGCATTTTGCTTGATGACGGTGATCCCCATAAGTGCGTGCAGATCATCAGCTGTTCGGGAATCTACTGCAACTATTTCAAAAGAGCCGTACTTCCCGCAGATAAGGAACTGTACGAGCAAATTAAAAAACACAATAATTTGAAAAAAGGAGAAATGTAAAATGAAGAAATTTAATGAAATGTATGTTATCGGTATTGATCACGGATACGGGAATATGAAAACGGCAAACTGCTGTTTTAAGACCGGACTTCTTGCCTACGATGCCGAGCCGCTGTTTACGGGAGATATGCTCGTATACGGCGGCAAATATTATTTGATCGGAGAAGGACACAAGGAATTCCTTCCCGACAAAATCCGTGACGAGGATTATTATATTTTAACCCTCGTTGCTATCGCAAAGGAGCTTCAGCGAGAAAAGCTCACCGAAGCAAAGGTCATCATTGCCGCAGGATTGCCCCTAACTTGGACAAGCGGACAAAAAAAGGATTTTGCCGCTTATCTTAGTAAAAACAAGGAGGTCAGCTTCACTTATCAGAAAGTTGATTATCATATCACGATTGAGGGTGTACGCATCTATCCGCAGGGGTACGCCGCTATTGCTGTTTTTGCTACCACGATGAACGGCGTCAATATGGTTGCGGATATTGGCAACGGCACGATGAACGTGCTGTATATGATAAACGGCAGACCGCAGGCAGGAAAAATGTATACCGAAAAGTTCGGCACTTATCAGTGTACCCTTGCGGTGCGGGAGATGTTTATGCAGAAAACCCAGCGTGAAATCAACGATGCTATTATCGAGGAAGTTCTTATCACGGGTGCGGCAAATATTGCCCCCACCGATCAGAAGATTATCCGAGCCATTGCAACGGAATATGTAAAAGATATTTTTCGCAGGCTTCGTGAACACGGGTATGACGAGGGTACGATGATGCTGTATATCACCGGTGGCGGTGGGTGCCTTGTTAAGAACTTTTACAAGTTCAACGCTGACCGTGTTAAGTTCGTGGACGATATTTCTGCCGCCGCAAAGGGTTATGAGTATATGGCGGAAATTCAGCTTAAATCGGGTGCGGCGGTATGAGTGATTACCGTATCAACGTAAGATTTCACGCCGATGTACCCGCCGAAAAGAAAGCCGCTGAATATCTGCAAACCTTAAACAAATCCCGTAATAAGTTTATCGTGGATGCCGTTATTGCCTATATGAATAATGAAAGCTCCGATAACGAAACCTTGCTTAAAAGCATACGGCAGATATTTCGGGAGGAAGTGCAGACGGTGGCGGTGGTGTCAGCTCCGCTTACCGCAGTAGCGGTTACGGCAGAACTAACCGAAGAACAGAAAGCGGAGAACGCAAAAAATGTTCTTGCAGATTTAGAAATGTTTGGCTGAGCCAAGATAGCCGATTTTGGCTCAAAAGAGCATTTTTATTGTATCTGCTGTGTCAAAGTGGCTCAATGCACCAAATCAGGAAAACAGTATAACTGTGAGCTTCGCTCCCTCACGGTGCAAGTCACGGAGAATGGAAGATTTACGCTAAAAGCGTGTGTCTTACACCGTAACAAGCAGGGAACTTGTACGGCAAGTTCCAAATAAACAGTAAGCGTTTCCGCCTACTGTTCATATTTAGGGGACACCCCTAATACCCCGATTACAGAAAGAAGGTATGTATATGAATAGAAATCCAAAAGAAAAGCCGTGTCGGTTATATCTTCGGGTATCTCCGCAGGAGAAAAAGAAGATCACCGAACTCGCCAACCGCTGCGGTATTCCCGTAGCTGAATATCTCCGCAAACGGGCATTGGGATACACTGTGAAAGCAGTTGTTCCCGATGCCTTTTATGCTTTTAACGAGAGAATAAGCGAACTGCTCAATCGTGATTTATCTCCCGAAACCGAAGCGGCGGCACTGAAACTCTTTGATGATATTTATGCCGAAATTATAGATACGCCAAAGCAGAGCAAAAAAGAAATCATACGGGAGGTGGCACAATGGCAAGCACAGGCTTCTGGCCCGTCAAGTCCCGATTAAAGGAAGTTATCGACTATGCGGAGAACCCCGATAAAACCACAGATAAAAAGTTCTTGGATGAGGACTTGTGGGCGGCGCTCCGTTATGTGGAGAACGACCAAAAGACCGACCAAACAATGTATGTATCGGGTATCAACTGCCCGAAGCAGAGAGCCTATCAATGTATGATGGCAACCAAGCGGCGGTACGGAAAGTTCGGCGGAAACGTAGCCTATCACGGGTATCAGAGTTTTGTAGCAGAAGAAGTCACTCCCGCCGAAGCACACCGTATCGGTGTAGAAACAGCAAAACGGATGTGGGGAGCAAATTACGAGGTAGTTGTTACCACCCATCTAAATACGGATAACATTCACAATCATTTCGTTATAAATTCCGTTTCTTTTAAGACGGGCAGGAAGTTTGAAAACCATATCCGTGACCACGTAGAGCTTCGGCAGATCTCCGATGCTGTCTGTAAGGAACACGGAAAGTCCGTAATACCCTTTACGCATTTTTACGGTAATAAGAAAGCATATTGGGTACAGAAGTCCGGCAAGCTCACTCACCGAGATATACTGCGGAGGGATGTGGATGAAGCCATCGCAAACAGCGGCAGTTTTAAGGAAATCGAGTATTGTATGAAAAATCTCGGTTATCGCTTTGAACGTGACTTTTATTACGAGCATCCTTCTGTTATTGCAGACGGATGGAAACGGGCAATCCGTATCAGTAGCTTAGGCGAGGATTACACCAAAGAGCGCATACGTCAGCGGTGCCGTGATAATCAAGTTGGACCGATTATGACCACCATTTATAATGCTCCGTATAAGCGTAAACCCCTGCTCATAATCGAATACGAATGGCGGCGATTAGAACGTATGGATACGGTGCAAGTATTGTTTGCTCTGTTCATCGAACTACTGAAAATATGCACGGGCAACAATATTGAGGAAAAGCACAACCGCCCACTCTCCCCAATGATGCGGGCAGAGGTACAGAAGTTAGATAAATATATCGAGGAATATAAGCTCCTTTGCGACAACCACATTGAGTCGCCAAAGGAGCTTTTGTCATTTCAAGAAGATTTATCTGCAAAAATCACCGCATTAGAGCAGGAACGGTATGCGGTTCGCTTAAAAATCCGCCGTGCCCAAACTCCCGAAGAAGATGCCACATTGAAAGAGCAGGCGAAAGAAATTACCAAACAAATCACACCCCTGCGCAAGCAGAGAGATATTGTAAAACGCATCGAGGAACATATTCCCAAAATTCACGAGCTTCTTGAGCAAGAGCGCAATATCGAACTGAAACACAACGGTTTAGTAAAAAAGAAAGAACGAGGTTATGAACGATGAAAAATACTAAGAAGAATATCTCTATTGAGAAATTACACCCCTTTGAGAACCACCCCTACAAGGTGCAGGACAACGAGGAAATGGATGCCCTTGCCGAAAGTATTAAGATGCACGGCGTTGTATCTCCCATTATAGTCCGCACCTTGGAAAATACCACAGACGAATATGAAATCATATCCGGTCACAGACGGGTTATGGCAAGCAGAAAGGCAGGGATCACCGAAATCCCTGCCTTAATTGTTTCCCTTGACCGTGATGCGGCGGCGATAGTGCTTGTGGACAGTAACTTGCACCGAGAGCATATTTTACCCTCTGAAAAAGCCTTTGCTTACAAGATGAAGCTTGAAGCGATGAAGCATCAGGGTTGGCGTTCTGATTTAACTTCCGACCAACTTGGTGGGAAGTTGGAAACTGCCGACATTGTCGGTGCAGAAACGGGAGATAGCAAAAATCAAGTCCGCCGCTATATCCGTCTTACCAACCTTATCCCCGAAATTCTGCAATATGTAGATGAAGG
>JAZQJQ010000044.1:0-10428 GCA_045541735.1 Eubacteriales bacterium | reverse complement strand
CCCGTTGTGGGTATGGGCGGAGTTGCAAGCGCGGAGGACGTTATAGAATTGATGCTTGCCGGTGCTACAGCCGTTGAGGTGGGCGCCGCAAATCTAACCGACCCCTACGCGTGCCGCGATATAATAAACGACCTGCCAAGGGTCATGGATAAATACGGAATTAAAGATCTGAAGAGTATAATAGGAGGAGCAAGATAATGGGAAAGGACGTAATCATCGCCTGCGATTTTTCGAGTGCGGCAAAAACCTTTGAATTTCTTGACAAGTTTACTGGCAGAAAGCCTTTTGTTAAAATAGGCATGGAGCTTTTCTACGCGGAGGGCCCCGAGATAGTTAAGGAGATAAAGAAGAGAGGACATAAGATATTCCTTGACCTCAAGCTTCACGATATCCCCAACACCGTAAAAAAAGCAATGAACGTGCTCTCTAATCTTGACGTTGACCTCTGTAATCTCCACGCGGGCGGCACTGTCCGTATGATGGAGGCGGCTCTTGAAGGTCTCACCCGTCCCGACGGAACAAGACCTCTACTTATCGCCGTTACGCAGCTTACGTCTACCGATCAGGAGAGTATGGAAAACGATCTGCTCATCCGCGAGCCTATCGACAAGGTAGTTATGCACTATGCTGCAAACGCAAAGAAGGCGGGCCTTGACGGTGTTGTTTGTTCCCCTCTTGAGGCGGGCAAAGTGCATGATATCTGCGGTGAGGAGTTCATTACCGTTACTCCCGGTGTGCGTTTTGCAGACGGCGATATCGGCGACCAGAAGAGAGTTATGACCCCCGCAGAAGCCAAGAAGATCGGCTCCGATTATATTGTTGTAGGCCGTCCTATCACAGCAGCTGACGATCCTGTTGCAGCTTACGAGCGCTGTGTTGCCGAATTCTGCGATTAAGTACAAGTGTTAAGGAGATATTAAAATGGAAAGCTACAAGAGAGAGTTTATACAGTTCCTTGAGAGTGCGAGCGTGCTCAAGTTCGGTGATTTTACCGCAAAGAGCGGCAGAAAGATACCCTACTTTATAAATGCGGGCGAAATAAAGACAGGTGAGCAGATTGCCAAGCTCGGTGAATTTTACGCAAAGGCATACCTTGAGAAGGTAGGAAATAAGAGATGCGTTCTCTACGGTCCCGCATATAAGGGTATTCCGATAGCTGTTTCCGCATCCGTGGGTCTTGCAAAGCAGGGACTTGACGTGCCATTCTTCTTCAACCGCAAGGAGGAAAAGGATCACGGAGAGGGCGGCGTATTCGTTGGCTACAAGCCTGCTGCCGGCGAGGAGATCGTTATCGTTGAAGACGTTATCACCGCAGGCACTGCTATCCGCGAGAGCATGGCTATCCTTTCCTGCCTTGAGGGCGTTAAGGTTGCCGCTACCTTCGTAATGGTAGACCGCAAGGAAAAGGGCAAGACCGATAAATCTGCAATGGGCGAGATCAGTGACGAGTTCGGATTCCCAGTATTCTCCGTTGTTGACGTATACGACATTATTGAATATCTCGAGGAAGACCCCAAAAACAAGGAAAACGTTGACCGCATCAAGAACTATCTTGCGGTAAACGGCGCAAAGTGCTGAGAGGCAAAAATGAGAAGTCTTATTGATATTGTCGACTTTTCAAACGCAGAGCTTGACGCGCTGATGCAGACGGCTTCCGATATTATCGCAGATCCGGATAAATATGCCGAGGCATGCAAAAGAAAAAAGCTTGCAAGTCTGTTTTTTGAGCCGTCCACCCGTACACGCTTGAGCTTTGAAGCGGCAATGCTTGAGCTCGGCGGAAGTGTTATCGGCTTTTCTGAGGCTAACAGCTCGTCAGCTTCTAAGGGAGAGAGCGTTGCCGACACCGCTAAGGTCATCGGCTGTTATGCAGATATAATCGCAATGCGCCATCCGCGCGAGGGCGCACCGTACGTTGCATCGCTCAATGCGGGAGTTCCGGTCATTAATGCGGGCGACGGCGGACATTGTCACCCTACACAGACGCTTGCGGATCTGTTTACCATTTACCGTGAAAAGGGCGGATGCGACGATCTTACCGTAGGCTTCTGCGGTGATCTGAAGTACGGAAGGACCGTGCACTCGCTGATTACTGCGCTTGCGCGATATAATAACGTACGCGTAGTTCTCATATCCCCCGACGAGCTTCGTCTTCCCGGATACATAAAGAAGGAAGTTCTTGAAAAGAACGGAATGGAGTATACGGAGACGAGATCGCTTGAAGATACTCTGCCTGAACTTGACATCCTTTATATGACAAGGATACAGCGCGAGCGTTTTGACGATATGGAGGTCTATGAGAGGCTTAAGGACAGCTACGTGCTTACCGCTGAAAAGATGAAGGCGGCAAAGACGGATATGTGCGTGCTTCACCCACTTCCGCGCGTGAACGAGATAAGCGTGGAAGTGGATGCCGATCCTCGCGCCTGCTACTTCAAGCAGGTGGAGAACGGCAAGTATATGCGTATGGCCCTCATCCTCAAGCTGCTTGAGGATAAGGATATAGATCCTAAAAATGAAACCGGCGTTTTTGTTGAAAACGGTATGCTTAAATGCTCCAATCCCCGTTGCATATCGGCGGTCGAGCAGGAGCTCAAGCACAAGTTCAGGTGCACCGATAAAGAAAAGGGCGTTTACAGATGCGTATACTGTGATGCCAAAGCAAAGTAAAGGAGATACTTAGAATGGCTATTTTTATTAATGAACCTTCCCATACCTTTAACGAATATCTGCTTATTCCAGGATATTCTTCAAGCGAGTGTATTCCCGCGAACGTAAGTCTTAAAACTCCTCTTGTAAGATATAAGAAGGGCGAGACTCCCGCAATTACGATGAACATTCCTATGGTATCCGCTATCATGCAGTCCGTTTCGGGAGACAGGCTTGCAGTCGCTCTCGCAACAGAGGGCGGTGTCAGCTTTATCTACGGCTCCCAGTCCGTTGAGGATGAGGCGGCTATGGTAAGACGCGCAAAGAACTACAAGGCAGGCTTTGTTACGAGCGACAGCAACGTAAGCCCCGATGCAACAATGGCAGATATCGTTGCTCTCAAGGAAAAGACCGGTCACAGCACCGTTGCCGTTACCGATGACGGAACCGCAGACGGTAAGCTTGTTGGTATCGTTACGGGCCGCGATTACCGCATAAGCCGTATGGATCCCCAAACCAAGGTCAAGGAATTTATGACTCCCTTTGACAAGCTCATCTGGGCAAAGGAGGGAACCACGCTTAAAGAAGCAAACGATATAATCTGGGATAACAAGCTCAATTCTCTTCCTATAATCGACGAAGAGGGCAAGCTCTGCTACTTCGTATTCCGTAAAGATTACGATACCCATAAGCAGAACCCCAACGAGCTTCTTGATGCCGATAAGCGCTACGTTGTAGGCGCAGGCATCAACACCCGTGACTACGCTGAGCGTGTTCCCGCGCTCGTTGAGGCAGGTGCAGACGTTCTGTGTATCGACTCCTCCGAGGGATTCTCCGAGTGGCAGAAGCTCACACTTGAGTGGATCCACGAGCGTTACGGCGACAAGGTAAAGGTTGGTGCAGGTAACGTAGTTGATGCCGAGGGCTTCCGTTTCCTCGCCGATTGCGGTGCTGACTTTATAAAGGTCGGTATAGGCGGCGGCTCCATCTGTATCACTCGCGAGACCAAGGGTATCGGACGCGGTCAGGCTACCGCGCTTATCGAGGTGTGCAAGGCTCGTGACGAGTATTTTGAGGAAACGGGTATCTACGTTCCCGTTTGCTCCGACGGCGGAATAGTTTACGACCACCACATCACTCTTGCACTTGCAATGGGTGCGGATTTCGTGATGCTTGGCAGATATTTTGCAAGATTTGACGAGAGCCCTACGAATAAGGTAAACATAGGCGGTACTTACTACAAGGAGTATTGGGGAGAGGGAAGTGCGCGTGCACGTAACTGGCAGCGCTATGACCTCGGCGGTGATAAGAAGCTTTCCTTTGAAGAAGGCGTTGACTCCTACGTTCCCTATGCAGGCGCCTTGAAAGATAACGTTGCACTCTCTCTCAGCAAGGTAAAATCTACTATGTGCAACTGCGGTGCTCTTTCTATTCCCGAACTTCAGCAGAAGGCTAAGCTGACTCTCGTTTCCGCAACCAGTATCGTTGAGGGCGGAGCGCACGATGTTATTCAGAAGGAAAAAACTACATCTATAAAATAGTTCCGTAAAGCCGCTGGCGGCACTTGGCAAAAACGCACAAGTTGCGCCGCCGTAAAGTGACAAAATTCGCTTTTGTGTGTCTTGACACGTTTGTGAAACGGTGATATAATTATTACGTTCTAACGTAATAAAGCCTTTTCTGCGACTGACGGATAATTGTGGAGTACCACAAAGAAGCAGAAGGGGAATATAGCCGACCGTCTGGGCACACTCACTCTACGAGTAAGTGTGCCCTTTTATATTTTCATAAGGAGATAAAATGAAAAAAGTTGGTATAGTAATGGGCAGTGACAGCGATCTGCCCATCATAAAAAAGGCGACAGATATGTTAAAGAGCTTTGATATGCCGTTTGAAGTGCATATCTATTCCGCACACAGAACTCCGGTCGAGGCGCGAGATTTTGCGCTTAATGCCGCAGAAAACGGCTTTGGTGTTCTTATTTGTGCTGCCGGTATGGCGGCACATCTTGCGGGAGCAATTGCCGCAAATACTACCCTGCCCGTTATCGGCATCCCCTGCAGCTCCTCAAATCTTGACGGTATGGATGCTTTGCTTTCCACCGTTATGATGCCAACGGGAATTCCGGTTGCAACAGTTGCTATAAACGGCGGTGCAAACGCCGCTTTGCTTGCAGCACAGATCATAGCACTCGGTGAGCCCGAACTTGCAAAAAAGCTTAATGCCAAGCGCGCTGAAGATGCTGCTAAGGTCCTTGAAAAGGACGCATCCGTAATGGAAAAGCTTTAATTTGTTACCAATCTCTATTTACATATTTTTAAAAGGAGAACTACCATGAAAAACCTCGTTTACACCGGCAAGACCAAGGACGTATTTGCACTCGATAACGGCAATTATCTTCTCAAATTTAAGGACGACTGCACCGGAAAGGACGGTAAATTTGATCCCGGTGAAAATTCTGTTGGACTTACCATAGACGGAGTGGGTGACGTAAACCTCCGTATGTCCATCCATTTCTTTGAAAAGGTCAATGCCGCAGGCATTAAGACCCACTTTGTAAATGCCGATCTTTCCGATACCACCATGGAGGTTCTGCCCGGCAAGGTGTTCGGCAAGGGACTTGAGGTGATCTGCCGCCATAAGGCTGTGGGCAGCTTCTACCGCCGTTACAGCGATTACATCGAAGAGGGCGCAGATCTTCCTGCATACGTCGAGATGACCTTCAAGAACGATGCGAAGGGCGATCCGCTCGTTACCGAGGACGGACTTATCGCACTCGGCGTTATGACTCACGAGCAGTATAACGATATAAGAGATATGACCAAGAAGATCACTCAGATAGTTGCCGACGACTTAAAGGAAAAGGGACTTGTCCTTTACGATATCAAGTTTGAATTCGGCTACGATAAGGACGGCAAGGTAATGCTTATCGACGAGATCTCTTCCGGCAACATGCGCGTATATAAGGACGGCGAATACGTTGATCCTATGACCCTCTCCAAGCTCTTCTTTGCTTGATCCGGCAATAGAAATATATCCAACTATCCAACCGAAGAGACAAGGAGTAAAACATGGGAGGATTTTTCGGAGCGGTATGTAATCACGATGCCGTAGAGGACGTATTCTTCGGCACGGACTACCATTCCCACCTCGGAACACGCCGCGGAGGAATGGCGGCTTATGATAAAGATATCGGTCTTCAGAGAGAGATTCACAATATTCAGAACTCTCCCTTCAGAACTAAGTTTGAAAAGATATTCGAGGAGATGTCGGGCACTTCAGCTATCGGCTGTATAAGCGACAGCGATCCTCAACCCCTGCTTATACGCTCTTCACAAGGAACGTATGCTATCTGTATTATCGGTATGATAAACAATGCAGATGAGCTCATTGAACGATATCTCGGTGCAAGCGGCGGGCATTTTACCACTATGACAAGCGGTAAGATCAACGGAACGGAGCTTGTTGCCGCAATGATAGGCAGAAAGAGCACGATGGTCGAAGGCATCAGATTCGCGCAGTCGGTTATAGACGGTTCGATGTCTATTCTTATACTAAAAGACGACGGAAAGATAATCGCGGCGCGCGACCGCCTCGGCAGAACGCCCGTGATCGTTGGCAAAAACGATGGCGGCTGTTGCATTTCGTTTGAGTCTTTTGCATATCAAAAGCTCGGTTATGAAACCGAGCATGAGCTTGGCCCCGCGGAGATAGTTGAGGTAACTGCAGACGGATATACCGTTCTCTCTGAAGCAGGAAGCGAGATGCGCATCTGCTCCTTTCTTTGGACCTATTACGGATACTCCTCCTCGAATTACGAGGGAGTAAACGTAGAGGCGATGAGATACCGCGACGGCGGTATACTTGCGGAAGCAGATAAGGAAAAAGGAACGCTTGCCGATATAGATTACGTCGGCGGATTTCCAGATTCCGGTACGCCCCATGCGATAGGCTATGCAAATGCCTGCGGAGTTCCGTTCGCGCGTCCCTATATTAAGTACACTCCCACGTGGGCAAGAAGCTTTACCCCTGCAAAGCAGGTAGACAGAAACCGTGTTGCAAAGATGAAGCAGATACCCATCAAGGAGCTTATCGAGGATAAAAAGCTTCTGTTTGTTGACGACTCGATAGTAAGAGGAACTCAGTTAAGGGAAACCGTGGAATTTCTTTACGAGCACGGCGCAAAGGAAGTGCATATGCGTAGTGCCTGCCCGCCTATTATGTACTGCTGTAAATACCTCAATTTCTCCCGTGCGAACAGCGAAATGGACCTTATCGCCAGAAGAGTGATAATGGATCTTGAGGGGGAAGAGGGATTTAAGCACATTGATGAATACAGCGACGGCACTACCGAGCGCGGAAAGAACCTCAGGCGTGCGCTTTGCGAAAAGTTCCGTTTCGATTCTCTTGAATTCCAAACGCTTGAAGGAATAGTTAAGGCAATAGGACTTCCCAAGTGCAAGCTTTGCACGTATTGTTGGACGGGCGAGGAATAAGCCCAAAGACTTCAGTTAAGAAAGGAATATTAATATGCATTCTAATTCCAGATCCGACAGCTACGCAGCCGCGGGTGTTGATATTACCGCCGGCTACAAGGCAGTTGAACTTATGAAGCAGCACATCGCACGTACCCGAAATGCCGGCTGCCTTGACGACGTGGGCGGCTTCGGCGGCTGTTTTGCTCTCCCTATGGGAATGGAGGAGCCTGTTCTTGTTTCCGGTACCGACGGATGCGGAACCAAGGTCAAGCTTGCCATCCTTATGGATAAGCACGATACTATAGGTATTGATGCCGTTGCAATGTGTGTAAACGATATCATCTGTTGCGGCGCAAAGCCCCTTTTCTTCCTTGATTACATCGCTTGCGGAAAGAATTATCCGGAAAAGATAGCCTCAATCGTTTCCGGTGTTGCGGAGGGCTGTGTTCAGTCAGGAGCCGCACTTATCGGCGGTGAGACGGCGGAGCACCCCGGCCTTATGCCCGTGGAAGATTACGACCTTGCAGGCTTTGCTGTGGGTATAGTTGACAAGAAGAAGATCATCGATAACACCAAGATGAAGGCAGGCGACGTTGTTATCGCGCTTCCTTCCACCGGTATCCACTCCAACGGCTTCTCCCTTTGCCGTAAGGTGTTCGATATCGATAACAACAATCCCGAGCTCTACGTTCCGAGAGAAGAGCTTGGCGGCAAAACCATCGGGGAGGCTCTTCTTACCCCCACCCGAATCTACGTTAAGTCCATTCTCGCTCTTATCGAGAAGGTAGCGGTCAAGGGAATCTCCCACATCACAGGCGGCGGCTTCTACGAGAACATCCCGAGAAGCATTCCCGACGGGCTCGGTGCTAAGATAGATAAGTCGGCGGTCCGCGTACTTCCTATCTTCGATATCATCGCAAAGACCGGAAACATCCCCGAAAGAGATATGTATAACACCTACAATATGGGCGTAGGTATGAGCGTAGTTGTTAATAAAGAGGATGTTGATACCGCACTTGAGATACTTCGCTCTCACGGCGAGGATGCTTACGTGATCGGTGAGATAGTAAAGTCTGAGGAGAAGATAGAGATATGCTGAGAAAACTGACTGATGGACTGCTTGCCGGCTTTATGGTATCCATCGGCGGAGGAGTTTTCCTGGGATGCGATAATAAGTACGTCGGCGCCGTTATGTTCTGTATCGCACTCGTTTGCATCTGCAACGATGGATATTCGCTTTTCACCGGTAAAGTCGGGTACATAGTCGAAAGTCACAAAAAAGAGGATTTTTCCGTTCTTCTGTTAGGCCTTCTCGGTAACGCGATAGCAACCTGCTTTATCGGTATGGCGCTCGCTTATGCGGTTCCCGGTTTCGGCGAAAAGGCACTTTCCATGTGCACCGCAAAGCTCGGTCAGGATTTCTTTCAGACCCTAATCCGCGCTATCTTCTGCGGAATATTGATGTATTTGGCTGTATGCCTCTTTAAAGAGCATAAGACCCCCCTCGGAATCTTCTTCTGTGTTCCCGTATTCATTTTGAGCGGATACGAGCACTCTATTGCAAATATGTTCTATTTTGGTGCATCCGGTATCGTAAGCTTCGAGGCTTTTGCGTATATCTGGACGGTAATTCTCGGCAATTCCATCGGCGGAATGCTTTTCCCCATATTAAAGCTTCCGAGAAAGCTTGGTAACAAATGAAAAAATCAAGAATAGCAGTTCTCGTTTCGGGCGGCGGAACAAATCTGCAGGCACTTATAGATGCACAGCATAGAGGTGGGCTCGGAAACGGAGAAATAGCACTCGTTCTTTCCTCCAAGCCCGATGTTTACGCGCTTGAAAGAGCAAAGAACAACGATATTCCTAGCGTTGTTGTGGCGCGCAAGGAGTATTCGGATATAGCAGAGTATTCCAAGGCGCTTACCGATACTCTCGTTGCCGCAAATATCGACCTTGTCGTGCTTGCGGGATTCCTTACCATATTCGACGAACAGGTATATAAGGCATTTACAAATAAGATACTCAACGTTCATCCGGCGCTTATTCCTTCCTTTTGCGGCAAAGGCTTTTACGGACTTCACGTACATGAAGCGGCGCTTGAAAAAGGCGTAAAGCTCTCGGGCGCTACCGTGCATATCGTTACTCCCGAGTGCGATGCCGGCCCCATAGTACTGCAAAAGGCTGTTGAGGTAAAGCAGGATGACACACCCGAGACCCTCCAGCGAAGAATTATGGAGGAGGCCGAGTGGAAGATACTTCCCGAGGCGGTAAGGCTGTTCTGTGACGGCCTTATTACAGTTGATAATAATAAGGTATACATAAAAGGAGAATAAGATGAAGATCTCAACCATTGCAGAAGAGCTTAACTCTCTCGCTTATCACGGCCGCGGTATCATTATCGGCAAGAGTGCCGATTCAAAAAAGGCAGTTACCGCATATTTCATTATGGGCAGAAGCGAACACAGCCGTAACCGCGTTTTCGTTGCTGAGGGCGAGGCAATGCGCACCAAGGCGTTTGATGAGTCCAAAATGATCGATCCCCACCTTATCATCTACTATCCCGTCCGCGTGCTCGGCAACAAGACCATCGTTACCAATGGAGATCAGACAGATACCATTTATGATCTTATGGACAAGCAGATGACCTTTGAGCAGGCTCTGCGCACACGTGAGTTTGAGGACGACAAGCCTAACTTCACTCCCCGTATCTCCGGCATAATCCGCCGCGAGGCTGACGGCGATATGAACTTTGCTATGTCTATTCTCAAAAGTGCGGAGGGAGACGACAGCTCCTGCGAGCGCTTCACTTATGCTTACTCTGATCCCGTTGCAGGTAAGGCAAAGTTCATCCACACCTATAACGGCGACGGAAATCCGCTTCCTTCTTACGAGGGCGAGCCTAAGACCCTTATTCTTCCCGACGTTGAGATAGACGAGCTTACCGACCTTATCTGGACGAATCTCAATAAAGATAACAAGGTATCCCTTTTCGTACGTTATATCGACCTCGCTACGGGCGAGACCGAGACCAGAATCGTAAATAAGAACGCTTGAGGTGAATAGAAATGAAAGAATTCGAACTGAAATACGGCTGCAACCCCAATCAGAAGCCTTCCAAGATATATATGCACGATGGAAGCGATCTCCCTACCGAGATCCTCTGCGGCAGACCCGGATATATCAATTTCCTTGATGCATTCAACTCCTGGCAGCTTGTAAAGGAGCTCAAAGAGGCGCTTGGACTTCCCGCAGTTACCTCCTTCAAGCACGTAAGCCCCACCTCTGCGGCTGTCGGTATTCC
>JAZQJQ010000043.1:0-12248 GCA_045541735.1 Eubacteriales bacterium | reverse complement strand
AAGAGGCTCGGCGAGCTTTGCTCGGCGAATCCGCTTCGAATACCCCGCTCGAAGATCGACAAGCTCGCTTGTCAGGCGAGAGCGAGGGTATCTTCGCCGAAAGGCGAAATAACCCGTGATGCATACTGTACATATTTAATTCAGTTTTCCTATACCTTAATATTCTACCACACGCACAGCGTTATGTCAATAAAAAAGAAAGCTTTTTTGAAAAAATACAAAAAATAAGCAAAACAAATTTGGTTTAAGGTCTTGATTTTTTTGATAATGTGTGATATCATAGTAAAGCTGTGAGCAACTTGGAGAGATGGCTGAGCTGGTCTAAGGCGCACGACTGGAAATCGTGTGTCGGCTAATACCCGACCGAGGGTTCGAATCCCTCTCTCTCCGCCATAGAAAAAAGCACCCTATGGGGTGCTTTTTTCTATGTTTTGATACGGTGGAGGATTCGAACGGGTTGGTAGTGAATTGGCATCCGGTGAATGCCAAGAGCCAACCCGACCGGAGCCCGTCGAGGGCGAAGAATTCGAATCCCACACCCTCCGCCAAACAAAAAGCACCCAACAGGGCGCTTTTTTGTTTGCTTTTTATAGGTGGAGGATCCAAACCGTTCGGGAGGCATGGCTCTACCGCCTTTTTCTCCTCATCACCACGACCGTAAAGATTGCGGATAGAGCAGCAGCAACAACTGCAATAAGCACGGCAGGCAATACGTTCACGCCGTCTTTTTGCGCAGGCGGATCGGTTACGGGAGCTGACGTTTTCGGACTGTCCGTCGGCTCTTCGGTCGAAACAACGGGAGCGGCAGTAGCTGCCGTTACCTCCGTAATTTGAGGCGCTTCGGTAGTTGCTGGTGCCTCTGTTGTAACAACAGCTTCGGTGGTTGTAGGTGTTTCGGTAGTGACCGGTGCTTCGGTAGTGACCGGAGCTTCGGTAGTGACCGGAGCTTCGGTAGTAACCGGTGCTTCGGTAGTGACCGGAGCTTCGGTAATGACCGGTACTTCCGTAGTAACCGGTACTTCCGTGGTGACCGGGGGTTCTGTGGTTACAGGAGCTTCCGTAACGGGTTCGGTGACCGGTTCCGTGACGGGAGGCGGAGCTTCGGAAACCTTATTCACCCTGCTGAATCCATCGACACGCTCGGATATCGGCATTGAATTGAGCTTCATTTCATACGTTGTACCGATGGCGCCCGGTCTGTCCATTACCGGGGCACCGTTTTCAAACGTTACCGGCTGAATGAACAATACTCTGTGGGTATAGCCGGCTCCGATATACAGCTTTGCGTGGTAGATACCCCAGAGCCCCGTGCCGTCTGTATCGGGCACAAACACCATTGCTCCGGGCGAATATATGCCCGTGGAGGGGTCCATTTGATGCATAGGCTGTTTCTGCTTTGCCCAGTACGCGGAGTTTGTTATGTGCGAGGCTTTACTGCCCGTGAAACGGAGAAGTCCCGTGCAATAATTCTCTCCGCTCGTCTCTCCTGCCGAATACGCGATATACAGCTTTCCGTCCGGGGTGATTATGGGATACGGTCCCTCCAAAATAAACACCTTGTCCGTTCCCTCCCACGTTTCCGTGGGCGAGGATATTACGTTCATCCCCGTTTTGAAAGCGGTGGGACTTTTAAGCTCGCCTACCATCATCCTCTGCAGATGAAGCTCGCCCTTTACCCTATCTTCCTTGCGGTAAAAGCCTCCGCAGATAAGGAATCTGCTTCCTCCGTACTCGATTATACGGGGCGAGAGATACATATATACGTTCGGGTCGGTATTATCGATAACGCCGTGCAGGTCAAATCCATCATAGGGGCTTTCTCCCTTGCCGACCCACACGTACGGTTTTCTTATGTCGGAATTGGAGCTATCCAATCCGCAGGTGGCATAAACGTACCATTTGCCGTCCAAAAAGTATATCTGCGGCGCCCAAAGGCTTGCTATCTCCTTGCCCGTGCCGGATGCCGCCGCACTCCATATCATCAGAGGTGCGGAGGCACCGATATCCGCAACGTTTGCGGCTCGGCTTATCCACAGAGCGG
Organism: Eubacteriales bacterium; assembly: GCA_045541735.1. Taxonomy (GTDB): domain Bacteria; phylum Bacillota; class Clostridia; order Oscillospirales; family CAG-272; genus RUG12395. The sequence continues at coordinate 10,207 of JAZQJQ010000043.1, read as the reverse complement.
GTCTGCCATTGTAATCTGCAGAATAAGTATAGTAATACCAACCGTTATAAAAATACACGCTTGGGTCTGCATAATTTGCGATCGGCGTTTCTGCAGTAACGGTACCGGAAAGCGCCGTGCTTATATCAATATCTTCATTTATATTAAGAGTGCTGTTTTCACCAAGTCCCTCGATGCGGTTAACGCGGATAAGGTCAGCTTCGTTTATATTAAGCGTGTATTTGCCGTCAAGCTTCAATTCCTCTGAGCTTTGCGCTGCCATAATATCTCCGCGGAATTTGCCTCCGTTAACGGTCACGTTTATGTCTCCGTGCACGTTGGCAACGGAACCGACAGAAGGAGATGCCTTAGATGCACCGAAAACGCCGCAACGGAAAACACCGCCGTTGATCTCCACGTTCACACCGCCGGTAAGGTGGTTCATACCGTTTCCGTAAACGCCGCCGAAAAATTCGCCGCCGTTTATGACGAGATCGACAACACCCTCTACGTGCGAGAGCGCGATCGATGTGCTCAAGCGCACGTTACCGCCGTAAACGTACTGCCACGTGCCGCCGTTTACCGTTAGCGAGGCGGGCACGGCAGAAGCGAAGGTCGAACCGCCCGCAAGCGAGGGATAGGTCTTTATTCCTTTTGCAAAGAACCTGTCACAGCTCACATTTTCGCCGACTGTAAGCTTGTTTCCTTTTGCGGCTATGTAGGTGTTTTCCGCAGTGGATATGATGTCGATATTATCTATCACCGTTTCGCAGGGGAGGCTGAGTACCGAGCTAAGACGCAAAGTGCTTCCGAATGCGGAACGGAAATCCACACCGCAAACTATTCCGCTGAGTGTCAGCCTTCCGCTGATATTCGGAAGATTCTCGTTTGCGGAAAATGTGCCGAGTATAACTGCGTGCACGTCACTCTTGCCGCTGTTTTTTGCGCTTGTAAGTGCTTTCAAGAGGGTCTTTGCAGGGCGAAGCGCGCTCATACCGTCGCCCGTTCCGTCATCCGAAACGTACACAACGGTGCCTATATTCTCAAATTCCGCGGGCGTATCGTGCTTTGAGGAGGAAAACTTCTTTTTTCCGTTTACGTTATCCGCGTTTATTGCAGGCATTTTGCCGGTCTCCGAAATTATACCGATATCGCCTGCGAAAGCACCGCCGCTCACAGAAATGCTTCCTGCCTCGCCGCCGTACAACGCAATGCCGACCGTTTCGTCGCCCGGCGCACCGACGATGCCGTCAGCCTTACCGCCAAGCATGATTACCGAATCGCCCGAAAGAATTTTTGTGCTTCCGCCGGACATTACAACGCTATTGCCGCACAGCTCGGTATATTCGCCCGAGCGGACCTTTAACACTCCGCTTGCTTTGATCTTTATATTGCCTTCCGTGCTGATGTTTTCCACAGTGATATCAGTACCGATCACGCTTTTTTCGCCGGAATCGGCAAAAACGATTACGTTTTCAATCACAAGTGCATTGCCTAAGCTGATATCCTGACCAAGCTTCAGCTTAGCGCCGTTGACAGCCGAGATACGTATATCATTCCGCGCGGCAGCCAGCTCTGAATTTAAACCGCTTACCGTGCTGTCGCCGCAGAGGATCACGACCGCGCCGTTTGCATCTTTTATAAGCTCCGCAAGCTTTGTATACGTTTTTATAGAAGAATTTGCGGAAAGACCGCTGTTTGCATCGTTTCCCTTATCGGAAATAAATACCGTTTTTGCACAATCCGTTGCCTTTTTCTGCAGACTTTCGGAATTTGTGATTATTCTGCATTCGCCGGCAACGCCTTTGCCGCTGAGCTCACGCACTGCATAGATGCTACTGCCTCCCGTTATCTCAAGCAAAAAACCGCCGTCAAGCGTTCTGCCCTCCGTCTCCTGCATTGCGGAAATTGCCGAGCAGTTTATCGAGCCCTTTGTTATCTTAATACTTACGTTTCCGCAATGCGCGGGTCGAACGGTACCCGAATACGTACCGGGCCTGCCCACGCCGTATATATCACAGCTGATGCTTCCACCGTTTATTTCAAGGCTTGCATCGCCTTCAAGTCCGCAAAACGAAGTTGCCGACATAACGCCGAGATCGCTTCCCCTGCCCGTTGCGGTAAACGTACCGCCGTTTATTATGATACGCACGTTACCGATAGCGCCCATCGGATGTTTACCGTCATTTCTGTAGTTGCCTCCGCGCACTGTACGCCAAGTGCCGCTGTCTACCTGTATCGTATAATCGAAAAAGCTGTTGTTTTCCCTTGTTGCACCGCTTTTTCCGCCATACGTACCGCCGAATATGTAAGGATCGTTACCGCTTACCGTAATACCTTTTCCGAAAGTGGTATTATTACCGCAGCAGAATATCATAGTTGTACCTGCCGCGCTGATATCAAGATTCCTTATCTCGGTGTCGCAGGAAAGATACAGCCTGCCGCCTATATTCAGACGAGCGCCGCTGTAGCTGTAATTCGTTCCGCCGTGATCGGAGGTTATAATGACCTTACCCGAGGAGGAAGGAAACACCGTATCGGTTCCGCTGACCGTAAGCGGTCCGCAAACTACAAGCGTTCCGCCCCGCGGAAGCTTTCTGTATGCGGCGGCAAGAGTCTTTACCGCCTTGCCCGCGCTCTGTCCATCGTTTGCATCGTTTCCGTAGTCGCTTATATATACCGCATCCCCATTATCTGCATAAACAGGCATAACAAAAACACCCGCAAGCATAATTGCGACAAGAAGTACAGCCATCAATCTTTTCATAAACTTCCTCCTAAAACGCAGTTCGATTAATTCTACCACAATCTTTCAAAAAAATAAATACATCATCCGCTTTTTTCAAAATATATTGACAAAATTCGCGCAAAAAGCTAAAATTTATATATACGAAATCATCACACGGAGGAAAATGTGAGATTCATCGGTTTTTACGATTATACCGTAATTTTAACGTATATGAGCCTCGTTTCGGGACTTTTGGGTATGGGTTTTGCTTCGCACGGACGACACGGCGCCGCCATACTTTGCCTTGCGGTGTGCGGAATATGCGATATGTTCGACGGTACAGTAGCGCGTACAAAAAAAGACCGCACCGAGGACGGAAAAAGCTTCGGCATCCAGCTTGATTCGCTGTGCGACATCGTCTGCTTCGGAGTTCTTCCCGCGTGGATACTGTATTCAAACGGCTATAACGGCATTATACAGACCGCTGTGCTGATAGCTTACGTGCTTTGCGCGCTTATCCGGCTCGCCTTCTTCAACGTGCTTGAGGCAAAGCGCCAAAAAACCGAGGACGGCTGCACAAAATACTACCGCGGACTTCCCGTTACCTCGGTTTCTATAGTTTTTCCCTTCTTTTACATTCTCACGGGCTTCCTTCCTGCACCCGTATCACGGGTAATATGGGCAGTGCTCCCCGTGCTTATGGGATTTATGTTCATTTTAGATATCAAGGTTAAAAAATTCAACGTGTCAAAGCTGTTTACAAAGCACGGCGAGGATAAAGAAATAGAAGCGGAATAAAATACATAAGCAAACGGACCGACATCCTCGTCGGTCCGTTTTTTGATTTAGATATCAGAGAGATTCAAATTCCACCAATGCATTCTTAAACGACTGCATTGCCGAATTGAATGCATCCTTCTTGGTGAGATCAACTCCCGCAAGCTTGAGAAGCTCTACGGGGCTGTCGCTTCCGCCGGAGGAAAGGAACTTGAAGTAATCGTCAACTGCGGGTTTTCCCTCGTTATAGATACGCTCCGCTATGGAAACAGCGGAAATAATACCCGTTGCGTACTTATAAACGTAGAAGCTGCGGTAGAAATGAGGAATACGCGCCCATTCGTACGCGATCTCGGGATCGGATACTACGCTTCTGCCGTAATACTTCTTGTTAAGGTTGAGATAAACCTCATTAAGCGCATCCTTGGTAAGAGGCTGTCCCTTTTCCGCCATATCGTGCGCAATGTACTCAAATTCCGCAAACTGAGTCTGGCGGAAGAGAGTGCCCTTGAGCGTGTCCATATAGTAAGAAAGGAGATACTTTTTCAGTTTTACGTCTTCGGTGGTCTTTAAAAGATGCTTGAGAAGCAGTATCTCGTTTACCGTACTTGCAACCTCGGCAACAAAAATACGGTAGCCTGCCTTCTCCTGAGGCTGATTTCTTTCACTGAAATAGGAGTGCATCGCGTGACCGAGCTCGTGCGCGATGGTGAATATATTGTTCGTTGTCTTCTGATAGTTAAGAAGCACGTAGGGATGCTTTAATCCAAACACGCTTGTGCTGTAAGCTCCGCTTCTCTTGCCCTCCGTCTCCTCAACGTCGATCCAGCGGTTATCGTGTGCTTCCTGAAGGAGCGCTTGATACTTCTCGCCAAGGGGCGCAAGACCCTCTTTAACGAGCTTGAAGGCATCCTCGTAATCAAGCTCCATCTCCGCACCCTCAACGATGGATGCGTAAACGTCGTACATATGAAGCTTGGTGTAACCCATTATCTTCTTGCGGTCGCGGAAATATCTGTGCAGGAGGGGCAGCCCCTTGTTAACGGCGGAAAGCAGGTTCTTATATACCTTTACGTCAACGTCCTCGTTTGAGAGCGCCATATCAAGGCAGCTGTTGTACTTTCTTGCGCGGGAGATGAATACGTCCTTATCGACGTTGCCCGTGTAAGTAGCAGTGATGGTGTTGATAAGTCCCATATACGCGCCGTAATATGCCTTGAATGCCTTGCGGCGAACGTCGCGGTCAGGATGATGGAGCATAAGTCCGTAGGTGCCGTGAGAAAGCTTTACCTTCTCGCCGCCGACCTTGATTTCGGGATAGGGAAAATCGGCATTATCAAGCATACCGAAAATCCTTTGGAAGCCGCCGAACACTCTGCCGCCCTGAGAAAGAAGCGCCTCCATCTCTTTTGAAAGCACGTGAGGCTTGCGCTTGATAAGCGAACGGAGAGTATAATCGTAATCCTTAAAACGCTCGTCCTTTGCAAATGCCTCAAGCGTTTTTACGGGAAGAGCGGTAAGCTCCGGGGTGATGAACGCAACAGCGCCGGAAAACTTCATTCCGAGCATATCAACACGGCTCTGAAGTGCGTTAAATTCGCTCTTGCGGGTATCCTCATCGCGCTTCATAAATGCGTAAACGCTCAGCTTGGAAAAATCAAGCTCTACCGCATTAACCTTCTCATAGCACTCAAGAAGCATATCTGCATCGCTAAGCTTGCCCTCGTATTCGGAAAAATCAAGCTTGCCCTCGACCTCTGCATAAAGAGCATCCCACTCGGCCTGGGTCTCAAATATGTCTTCGGTTCGCCATTTCAGATTTTCGGGTACGTTATCACGGATCTTTGCCATAATTGTGTCCTCCTGAGAGTTTTATAAATATATTATCTCGATTGTACCATAATTTACCGTGTTTTACAAGTGGGCACGCCAAAATACACGGATCATAAAATCGGTGCTTTGCAAATATAAGATCAGCCTGAAATCTATTGGGTTCATTTTACCGGCAACAGCACAGGCTGCACCCATGTAATACATCGTATCCCTCAGAATCAATAACGCTATGGGGGCTTTTAGTAGATACCAATTATTCCATCGCACAGATCGCTGCAACAGTCGGATATGAAGATCCGCATTATCGCTTCACAATAAGTATTATAACACAAATTACATCAATAAGGGTAATCTTGCAGTCACCGTTCAAGTCACCTTTTTCATGATAAATACCGTTGAAAACTGATTCTGCCAATATAAGTGCATCTGAGATTGTAACTATACCGTCACCGTCAACGTCGCCGATAAGTTCGCCCCGGACATCCGGTTTCTCAAAATCCAGCCACAGAATTACATTTTCATCGCTTGCTTCGGAAGAAGCGGAAAGCTGCTCTGCCGCAAGTGCCTCATTATAAAGCACCACGGTATCAAATGTAAGTTCACTTTTGCGCAACGGTTTTGACGGGTCATAACCGATACAGAAATCATAGCCCGATGCAGCGATAGAAGAAGTCGACGCTGTATTCTTTGCAATCCGATTTGCGAACGGCAAACGAGAAGTTTTTACCTGCCACATTGTATGCAGTATCGGTCTCGGTAACAGAGACCTCTTCACTGCTGATGGGCTTTTTAACCTGTGCTGCCGAAAAAGGAATAGCCATCTGTGCATATGCCTGCTCGTGATCTTTTGGGACGAGACCTTTTGCCTCTTTTGTACGCACAGAAATGTTCAGGTAATATTCCGAGCCTACCTCAACCTTTTCTGGAATTGTATAGGGAACGGAAATCGTGCCGGTAGTGCAAGGAGCAATATCTGTGTTTTCCACTACGCCGCTTTCAACCACGGCACCGTTCTTAACTACTTCCCAGATAACATCATATGCATTGAGATTAGTGAAACTGCTTTCGTTCTAAACAGAAATCTCACCGTCAAGGAGCTCGCGGAAATTAGCATCAAACCAGAAATCCTGATACTGATACTTAACTTCATAAAGCTCAGGCTGAGGAGTTCTGTCTGCGTTAACTATACCGTTTGCACAAACAGAGCCGCTATTCGGATAGTCGCCCCAGTCGCCGCCGTATGCAAAGAACTGTCCTTCCATCTCTTCTGTATAGAGATTACCGTGTGAAAACTCTTCGCTATAGTAATCCCAATAGTCTCCGGCATTGACAATTCCATCGGAATAATTCTCACGTATTTTGCCACCCTTCTACTTTTCTTGAAAGAATTAAAGTTTCGTAGGAAGCAAGCGTAATTTCTCCACTAACGGTCTGCCCGCCGTCAACGGTTACCCAAGTATGCGCTGTAGATGTAGTGAGCGGCTTTGTTGCGAAGTTCTGCAGGAATACATATAAGGTTTCTCCGTCCGTTCTCGAATGTGCGGTCATGCCATAAGGAAGCTCGCCGTCAAAATCGGAAATGATGCCGCATTCGTTAAGAAGAAGGTCTGTAAACTTATCGTTGAAATCGTCCTCACCACGAAATGTGGTGTAATATGCTTTGCCTTTACCGTAGTTATTTACAGTAATTGCAGGCATACCCCTATAGAAATCCTCACCGTAGGTTGCAAGTACCTCTGCCCCCTGTGCGTGAACAAGCTCGCAATAGTCAACGGCTTTGTATGTTACGCCGTCAAGTTCAACCTTGTTGCTCTCACCGGGATAGAGTGTATCAATTTCTTCGTTCCAGATGCCGAACACATCCTTAAGCTTGCCGCCGGGGAACCCGCCGAGATGGCAACGGTCATTTTCATTCACCATGCCGAGCATGTACGTGCCCTGCAACGTGCCGCCGTTTTTAACGAACTGTTCAAGCTTATCTATCATCTTGTCACTTGTAACGTAAAGCATTGGAGCAATGATAAGGTCATAGCAAGAAAAATCGTCATCCTCGCCGATGATCTCAACGTTGATACCGCGCTTCCAAAGTGAGAAGTAATGGTCATGGATTGTATTCAGATACTTCTTATCATGCAACTGGAAGCCCTCTGTTTTTTCGATTGCCCAGCGGTTTTGCCAATCGTAAATAATAGCAACGCGGCTTTCGGTAACTGTGCCGAGCATATCATCAAGCTTCTTGAGTCTTGCACCAACTTCGCTTACTTCACGGAATACGCGGGTGTTCTCGTGTCCTACATGGTCAACAACTGCACCGTGGAACTTTTCTGTCGAGCCGCGGCTCTTTCTGAACTGGAAATACAGTACCGAATCCGAACCGTGCGCCAAAAGCTGCATTGCCGCAAGCATATGCATACCCGGACGCTTGAGTTTATTGTACGAATGATGGTTTACATTACTCGGGGTACATTCCATCTGGATGAAGGGCTTATGCTTAAGTGAGCGGTTGAGGTCAAAACGTGCCGCATGGTCACTTGCAAGTCTTATGTCGGAATCGTCGCCTCTCCATGTCGGGTATGAGTCATGCGACACAAAATCAAGTTCTTTTGCAAATTTTCTATAGTCAAGTCCGGGGAAAAATCCCATCAGATTTGTGGTAATGGGAATGTTTGGTGTATATTTGCGAAGCGGAGCAATCTCATTTTTGAAAAAGTCTACCGTCTGGTCTGTGGTAAAACGACGCCAATCTACGTAAAGTCCGCTCATTGTACGCTCTCCCATGGGAGATGTAGGATCTATCTGGCTCCAATCAGTGTATGTATGCGACCAGAAGTTTGCCCACCACTGATCATTAAGCTCGTCAAGTGTGCCGTACTTCTCTTTAAGCCACTCGCGGAATGCTTCTCTGCAAAGATCGCAATGACAAGCTCCGCTGTACTCGTTTGAAACATGCCATGCGATAAGTGCTGGGTGATTCGCATATCGCTCTGCTAAAAGACCGTTAATCTTTGCCACCTTCTCGCGGTAAATGGGGGAGGTAAAACAATGATTGTGTCTGCCGCCAAACCAACGGCGATGTCTTGTTTCATCTACTCGCAAAACTTCGGGATACTTCTGTGCCATCCACGCAGGACGCGCACCGCTCGGCGTTGCAAGAATTACTCTGCCGCCGTTTGCATAGATATCATCCATCGCTTTGTCAAGGAAAGTAAAGTCATACTTACCTTCTTCGGGTTCAAGCGCCGCCCATGCAAAAATGCCGACCGACATAGAATTGCAGTTTGCAAGTTTCATAAGACGCATATCCTCTTTCAAAACTTCGGGATAGTTCTGCCACTGGTCGGGGTTATAGTCGCCGCCATGCAGGAAATGCTTGAATGAAGGGTTTATAAATAGCTTTTTCATTTCGATCTCCTTATCAATATAACGCACATTGCTTCGCACATAATTATATAACAGCTGTAAATGTCAATACAATGCACAAAACACGTTAGATATATGCACAAAATTCATTTGAGTATTGATTTGCGTCCCATTGTGTGATACTCTGTATTTGACCGTTATAAAGCGATACTGGAGGCAAAAAGCATGTATGCAAACCGCGCCTATCTCGGAAAGCCGCATGAGGTTATCGTAAATTCAGACTATCCCCTTTTGGTGACTGCTGTCGGAAATTACCGTATTCATTCAAAGAAAGAATTTAAAACCATTCGTCCCAACGGAAGAAAGGATTATCAGCTTATATATATCGCAAGCGGAAAGATGCACGTTGTTTTGAACGAAAAAAAAGAAACCGTCCATAAAGGAAACATGCTTCTTTTCAGACCCGACGAGCCGCAGGTGTATTATATGTATGCGGAAGATCTCCCGGAAGTGTTCTGGGTACATTTTACAGGAAATAACGTGAAGCGGCTCCTTGAATTTAACGATATATCATACGGCAAAAACATCTTTTTTACCGGCCTTTCCCACAATTACAAATGGCTATTTCTACAGATGATACAGGAGCTGCAACTTAAACGAACAAACTATTCCGATACCATTGCGCTACAATTAAGACTTCTCCTCCTATATATCAGCAGAAATGATGCAGAGGGTCAGCTTGTTACAGCCGAGCTGCTCGACGAATCGGAAAAAGCCATGCATTATTTCAACAATAGTTTTCACACTAAAATCATCATTGAAGATTATGCAAGGGATCATAATATGACCCCCGGTTGGTTTATACAGAACTTTAAAAAAATCACGGGAACCACCCCTACGCAGTATATAGTTTCTCTGAGGATCAACAATGCAATGAACCTTCTTGAAGAATCGGAGTATTCTATAGAAAAGATAGCAAACTTCGTGGGATATGATAATGCACTGTATTTCAGTCGTTTGTTCCGCAAACACGTAGGCTGCTCGCCGAGAGAATACAGAAAAAACAAAAAAGATAAGCAGGTCGATTGATCGGCGGAGAAGTCCCTGATAAACGGAGCTGTCACGTTGAAGATAAAATAAACGAACAACAAACAAGAAACACTCACTCGTTACGAATTTTACGCCAGTAACTTCCAGTCCGGTGGTAAAGCGCAGCGTTGCAGGTCACGATCGGCGTATCGACTGAGATGAAATTAAATCCTCCTCTTATATCCCGAGGAAGTCGGATTTCATCGCAAAGCGATTTCATCCACCGTAGGTGGTTCTATTCCCCCGTCGGCGGATATAATTGAAAAAGCTCTTGCGAAAGCAAGTGCTTTTTGGGGTTCGTAGTACAAAAATGCAACTCGAATATTTAATGAAATCGCGCTATGCGCGGTGAAATCCTCACAAGTTCGGATGAAATCTTCGGCGTGCCGCCTCAGATGAAATTAAATCCACCTCTACTATCCCGACAAGGTCGGATTTCAT
>JAZQJQ010000042.1:0-5853 GCA_045541735.1 Eubacteriales bacterium | reverse complement strand
TTGGCAACGGGACCGTCTACAGTGCCGTGAAGGGGTCTTATTTCGCCTATTCGCGTATTTGCATCTATTTTTACGTGTGCCATATTTTCGCCTCGCTTTCAGCTTGATTGTAGCATATTTACTTTTTTCAAACAATGTGATATACTGCTCAATAACTAATATATTCTGTTTTTTTGGTGGCTGTAATGAAACTGATGTGTATCGGATATAACCGCGGACATAACGAAAATTTTGCTCTCTCACGTCCGCCGAGGCTAATTGAATACGTTATGCTCGTTATGCGCTCGCGCACGTTCTTCGTTTTCGGCGAGAAAAAGATAATCGCCGATAAGGGTGCCGTTATGATATTTGATAAAACCACACCGCACAATTTCGGCGCTTACGGTGAGGCTTTTTTGCATGATTGGGTAACGTTTGATCTTACGGAGGACGAAAGAAAAGAGCTCCTTTTGAGCGGTGTACGCTTCGATACGGTGCTCTATCCCGATAACGCCTATGCCCTTTCCGAGCTTATAAGGACGTTGCAGTACGAAAAATATTCAGCGCACAAAAGCTCGGAGAATATTACGGCGCTTTATCTGAAGATACTGCTTTTGCGCCTCTCTGACGGTATAGGAAGAACGGAGACGCCGAAAAAGCGGTACGTTGATAAATTAGAGGCTCTGCGCACGGATATATACTCAAATCCGCTGAAAAAGCGTACAGTAGATGCGCTTGCGGCATCTATCAACGTCAGCGCTTCTTATTTTCAGCATATTTACAAAGAGCACTTCGCCATAAGTCCGATAGCCGATCTTGTGAAAAGCCGAATGGAGTACGCGGAGTACCTGCTCGGATATACGGATTACTCCGTAAAGCAGATATCCGACGAGCTTGGGTACCCGAGCGACATACAGTTCATCCAGCAGTTCAAACGCTTTTCGGGTCAGGCGCCGGGACAATATCGGAACGGTTTAAGATAAAAACAACGGAAGACCGCACGGTCTTCCGTTGTTTTTATCTTATGGATCTGTATGCAAGCAGTATGCCCGCGGCAATGTCGCCGCCCGAGGAGCTGCCTACGGCGAGAAGCGCATCAAGCGCTTCTTCCGTGCCTCCGTTGCCGCAGAGCGCGTTTATGAAATCTGCAACAAGTCCGAAGTATTCGCCCTTTGCCGCGCTTTGTATATAGCGGCGGCTGATGATATTCGTGTTGTTCTGTGCCGCCGTTGCGGCTTTTGCAAGCATTGAGGCGTATTTTTTTGTTGTACCGCAGTAAGATAGTGCATACAGCGCACCGCAGATGAGGTCGTCACCCGAAGGGGTAAGTCCGCCGCCAAGCCCGATCAGCTTGCCTGCCGATGCGTGTAATCTTTCTTCGTTATTCTCTGAAAGCGCGCAAAAAACTTCGTTTGCAAGCGTTTTTGCTTTTTTTGCATAGGGGTCGGAAGGCTCGGTATCTGCAAGGATACGGCAAAATCCCGTGTCCTTTCTTTGCAGGAGCATTTCAACAGCTTTGGCAATTGCTTCGTTTGACGGCGGAGAGGGGATAAGGCATACCGCGTTCTCGCAGTTGCCGTCTGTTTCAATCATTGCGCCGCCGAGGGAGAGCGTGCCGTTATTTATATAAGCTGTCTCCGCCCCGTTTATCGCATCGCGGAATACGGGATAATTTTCAACAGAGATGCCGAAGGGCACGCTTTTTTTTGATGCGTCGCATATAAGCACGATGTTTTCCCCGAACAGAAGATAGGTGCCCGCGCTGTAAACGCCGAGGACCTCGGCGGTTTGATATTCTTTTATAAGCTCGGCGGCCTCTTTGCCGCAAAAAACAGTGCGATGTTGCATCTGTTGCTCCTTTGAGGCGAGGATGACGGGACATCGAGGGCGCCGTCCCCTGCGGTTGGAATCTTTGTTACAATTCTATCACCTACAGGAGATTTTGTCAATCAAAGAAACAAGGGGCGCAGCTGTGTGCCGTTCTTCATTGCCTCAAAGGCTTCGGGAACGAGCGAAAAGTCCGTGACGAGCGAAAACGGCTTGTTTATCGGGTCATCCTGCTTCATTGGTGTGAAGAAGATGCTCTTTCTCACCGCAAGCGCGGCAAGGTTTTTCATTCCCGCGCCGAGCGCATCGTTTGAAGCGGGGCAGAGAAGTATGTTTCTGCCGCGCCTGAGGTGTGCCTTTGCCGCCATCGTTACGGGTGTGTCGCATATTCCGTGGGCAAGCCGTGCCATTGTGTTGCCGGTACATGGGCATATAACGAGGTAGTCAAGGGGGCGCGCGGGACCCAGAGGCTCTGCCTCCGCTATTGAGTAGATACCGCGCGTGCCGCAAAGCTCCTCTGCCTTGCGGCAAAACTCCCTTGCCTTGAAAAAGCGGGTATCCGTACCCGCAACGGAAAAGGAAAAAATGGGTAACAGCTCCTCACCCGCGGCTATCAGCCGCTCTGCCGTCTCAAGGGCGGCTTCAAGGGTGCAATGGGAGCCGCAAAAAGCAAAACCTGTCATATCTGCCTCGTTAAAAGGTCGGTCATTCTATCGTATATAATAAGGGCGGCGGTCTCGGGTGCTGTTTTTCCCGGCAGACCCTGCGCATTGATAAAACGCACTCCGGCAGCTTTTACGCATTCCGTGTTATATCCGCCCGATGCAAGCTCGATAAAGAGCGTGTCTCTTTCAAGCGCGGCGAGGCACTCACTGCCGAGAAGCTTAGCAGGTACGGTGTTACAGATAACGTGCGTATTTCGCACAAATGCGGAGACCTCGGAAAGACGTACCGGAGTACAGCCGGCGCATTCGGAATAGGCGAGCTGTGCGGGATCCCTCGCCGCAACGAGTACGTCTGCGCCCAGCGGGCGGAGCACCCGCACAAGCGCGCGCCCAACTCTGCCGCAACCGAGTATCAGTATCCGCGAACCGAGAACGGCACGCTTCGTTTCGTTTATGATAATGCCGAGCGCGCCCTCTGCTGTCAGCTGTGCGTTTTTTACAAGCAGAGCCTCATCCTCAAGCAGGTCGTACACCTTTGTTCCGTTTGCGCTCAGGCACGATTTGATATCCCCGGGTATCCTGCCGCCGAAAACGGTTGCGGCCTTTATTCGCGTGACGATACCGCTGAGCAGATGCGTGCTCAGTGCGCAGTTGAGGCTTATTCCGTCAAAAGAACAGGGAACGGGCAAAACCACCGCGTCTGCGCTTATACTCTCGGGCAGATCCTCGATTTCATATAAATAATGTTTGCAGCCGCCCTGCCTTTTAAGCAAGCGCGCAAGCATAGCCATTCTTTTATCGCCGCCTATTACCGAAAAATTCATATGGTTCATATTTCTTCTCCGTGCCGTTCTCGTTACATATTATGCGACCGGAGAGTTTTGTGACAAACGTATTGAAAAAGAACTCTTACTATGATAAAATTACTATGATAAAATATTCTAAAACAAACATCAGGAGGCAAAAAATGAAATTTTCGGAAATGCCGTATGAAAGACCGGATATCGAGGAGATAAAGGGTGCGCTTGCCGCTGTTGAGCAGAAGCTTCTTAATGCTGAGAGCGCAGAAGAGCAGCTTGAAGCGTTCCGCGAGACGGAAGCGCTCGGCAAGCGTGTCAGCACGCTCGGCTCTCTCGTTTATATCCGCAACACCATAAATACAAAGGATGAATTCTATGCGGGCGAAAGAGAATTCGTTGACGAGGTGATGCCCCTGCTTGCGGAAGCAGAGCAGAAGGTAAGCCTTGCGTTGCTCGCTTCCCCCTTCCGCGCTGAGCTAGAAAAAGAGCTTGGCGGACTTTATTTCAAGAATCTTGAAATTTCCGTACGCACCTTCAAGCCTGAGATGATAGAGCTTATGCAGGAGGAAAACAAGCTTACCTCGGAATATCAGAAGCTGTACGCATCCGCAACCGTCGAATGGGAGGATAAGACCATACCCCTGCCCCTGCTCGGCCCCCACAAGCAAAGCACGGACAGAGAGGTACGCCGCCTTGCTTTTACAAAAGAAGGCGAGTTCTTCGATGCGCACCGCGAAGAGCTTGACCGTATTTACGGCGAGCTTGTCAGGGTAAGAAACAAAATGGCACGTATACTGGGGCACAAGAACTACATTCAGCTCGGCTACGACCGCCTCGGCAGAAATTGCTACGGCTATGAGGATCTGAAGGAATTCAGACGTCAGATAGCCGAGGACGTCGTGCCCGTTGTAAACGAATTGCGCGAAGAACAGAGAAAGCGTATCGGCGTTGATAAGCTCTGTATGTACGATACTCTTATTTTCAAAGAAGGAAACCCCGTGCCGCACGGCAGCTCGGACGATATCCTTGCCGCAGGGCGCGAGATGTATAATTCTCTTTCCCCGGAGACCTCTGAGTTCATCGATTTTATGTACGAAAACGAGCTGCTTGACGTGCTTTCCAAGGACGGGAAGGCGCCCGGAGGATACTGCGCGGATATACCGGCGTACGGAGCACCGTTCATCTTTTCGAACTTCAACGGTACTGCCGGCGACGTTGACGTACTTACCCATGAGGCGGGCCACGCATTTGCCGCCTTCCGTGCTTTCAAGAAGAATTACATCTCCTCCTATCAGAGTCCCACCATCGAGGCGTGCGAAGTGCATTCGATGAGTATGGAATTCTTAACGGGCGAATACCACGAAAAGTTTTTCGGAGATGATACTGCAAAATACGAGTATATGCATCTTGCGGATGCGCTCTCCTTCCTGCCATACGGCTGTATGGTGGACGAATTCCAGCATATAATGTATGAAAACGAAGATCTTACTCCGGATGAAAGAAATGCGGAATGGGAAAAGCTCGAAAAGAAGTACCGCCCTATGATCGACCGCACCGGAATGCCCTTCTACGGCAGGGGGGCAGGATGGCAGCGCCAGCTCCATATTTATGAAAGTCCGCTTTACTACATCGATTACTGTATGGCGCAGACCGTTGCGTTCCAGTTCTGGCTCGAAATGCTTGAAAACAAGGATGCCGCGTGGAAAAAGTACCTCGCTTTCGTTGATATGGGCGGAACGAGGACCTTTGAAGGTCTTGTTACCGAGTCCGGTCTTACGCTTCCGTATGCCGCAGGCTGTATGAAGCAAATTGCCACAAAGATCAAATATATACTTGGTGAAAAGGGCAAAAAGCTTGCGAAATGTGACTAATTTGTGAATAAGGTATTGACTAAAAGAGAATTTGGTGATAAAATCTTAACTATCCTAAAACATATTCTCGTGAACTCTGCTCATTTTGCATAGTCGGTTGCAAAACGGCTGATTTACGGGAAATGTAATTAAAATTTAAGGAGAAAAACAATGACAAAGAGAATCGCCTCTATCGTTGCTTTACTGCTTGTTGTTTGCATGGTTCTTCCCATGGCATCCTGCGGTAAGGTAAAGGTTGAGGAGTTCGTTGGTGACTATACTTACAATGATTCCGTTGTAACTATGTCCTCCAACTGGAACCCTCATACCTATCAGACCTCTGATGAGAGCTATCCTATCGATTTCCTCACCTCCGGTCTTTACACTTTCATCTATAATGATGAACTCAACCCCGTTGAGGGTAAGGATCCCTACAAGGGATACGTTATCCGTCCCGAGATGGCAGCTGAGCTGCCCGTAGACGTTACCGAGAAGATCAAGGCAGAGCATCCCGAATTCAACATTCCTGAGTCTGCTACCTCCGGTTACGCTTACGTGATCAAGCTCAACAAGGATGCTACATGGCAGAACGGCGAAAAGATCAATGCCGATACTTACGTTTATTCCATGAAGGCTCTCCTTGACCCCAAGATGGACAACTACCGTGCTACCGACTACTTCGACGGTAGCTTCTGCATCGAAGTCGGAGGCCAAGCGGGTCTTAGGAAGACA
>JAZQJQ010000041.1:0-2748 GCA_045541735.1 Eubacteriales bacterium | reverse complement strand
AAAGATACCCGTTATAGGAAACGGCGATATAAAGAGCGCTGATGACGTAAAAAGACTATCGGATATGGGATGTGCCGCTTTTATGATAGGCAGGGGCGCTGTCGGCGATCCGTGGATATTTGCCCGTATTGCCGCCTCGCTTGAAAACAGAGAGTTCTCCGAGCCTACGGTAAGGGAGCGGGTCACCCTTGCCTTAAAGCATCTGTATATGGCGGTCGAGGATAAGGGCGAGCGTATTGCCGTGCCGGAAGCAAGAAAGCATCTTGCCGCTTATATATCGGGTTTTCCCGGTGCCGCCGCGGCGAGGGCAGGGATAAATTTGCTGACAAAAGCAGACGATATTGCAGAGCTTCTCGCTCGTACGGTGCTTGAAGCGGAAGGATGAGCAGAAAATAAAAGCAAAGGAGGTGGATATTATGGACGGAGAAAGAAGAGACAGGCTGACAGAGCTTGCGCTCAAAGCGGCTTCGGGCGACGAAAGTGCGTTTGAAGATCTTGTGTACGCAACGGAGCGGACGGTGTACAATATGGCACTGCGCGCCTGCGGCGGCGACGAGCACGATGCCTCCGACCTTTCTCAGGACATATATATCAAGCTCTGGCGCTCGCTTGCGGGCTTCAGGGGAGATTCCTCCTTTAACACCTGGCTTTACAGAATAGTGCAGAACGCCGCCGCCGACAGGGCGCGCAAGGCGGCAAGGGAGCGTACCGTTTCCCTTACTGTAGAAGGTGATGACAGAGAAGACGGCAGGGACGAGCTGGATATCGAGGATTCTGCTCCTACACCCGAGGATGCGCTTATGGAAAGCGAGCAGACCGCATCCGTGATGCGTGCGCTTGATAAGCTTACGGAAAACCACCGCGAGATCGTTATCCTGCGTTATATGGACGGCTTCAGCGTTACGGAAATTGCGGAAATACTTGAGATCGACGAGGGAACGGTAAAGAGCAGGCTGTTCCGTGCGCGCGAAAAACTTAAAAAAATGCTCGAAAAAGGGAACGGATCCGATCGATCGTTCGTCTTATAGACGTAAATAGAAAAAAAGGAACGGATATGGAAACCCGAAATAACAATAATTGCGAATTTCAAGACAAAGTAATAGATTACTGCGAGGGTATTCTTGCTGACGAGGATGCAAAAAGGATAGAAGCGCATCTTGAAGTCTGCGCTGAATGCTCGGCCGTATGCCGTGAGCACCGGGAGTTTTGCGAGGTACTTTCTGCGTGTAATACAGACGTACCCGCCGGGCTGCACGGCGAGATAATGCGTGCAGTGCGCCGCGAATCTCTCCGCGCGAGGTTTATGAGAGCCGTAAAACGCTACGCCGCACCCGTTGCAGCCGCGCTCGTGCTTGCTGTCGCCTTACCTGCTATGCTTAGAAACGGCGGGGACAGCGGCGTTACGGATACCCCCTTGCTCTACAGCGCAACAGAGGATGCCGTGATGGATATGGCGTTTGCCGCTGACGGTATGGGCCGTCTGGGCGAACCTACGGATGAGTCTGACGTAAAAGAGGATGCGTGCTATGCCGTTACCGAGCCTGCACCCGGCATCGCAGAAGCGCCTGCCGATGAGGCAAAGGGAGATTACGAGGTATATCAGCACGTTATTGAAAACGGTGAGGTCGTTACCTGCTATAATTGCCCGGTTGTCAAGGCCGATGAGGATACGCTTAATAAGCTCGCCAAGGACTTTGCGGAGCTTGTTGTCTTCTCCGATAACGGCGGAACACTCTTTGAAACTAATAAAGAGTTTTTGAAAGCACTCAAAAAGGCCGGATGCGACATCTCGGATATAGGACGAGCGGACTTCATTCTCGTGAATGTGAAATAAGAAAACAAAAACGGCTGAAAATCAGCCGTTTTTGATTATTTCTTAAAAATAACACTTGCATTTTCAAATGTGTTGTGTTATAATCATTTGTACTTTGGATTGTAATGCGGTTTTTTCGCATAAAAGACGTATATATACGGAGGATTTTACAATGGCAGTTTTCGAGACAGTTATGGGCATTCTGCTCATTATAATGGCAGTTTTCCTTGTTGTTGCAGTTCTTATGCAGCACGGTAAAGATCATCATCTTTCCGGCACCATCGCAGGCGGCGCCGAGAACTTTTTCGGTAAGACCAAGGGCAAGAAGATCGATAAGACCCTCGGCCACCTTACAACCGTCATCTCCATCATCTTTGTTGTTTGCCTGATTGTTCTTTACATCATCCAGCCTAACGTAGTTTACACCGCAGATAATCCCCAGACCGTTCCCGGTGCAAACTCTCCTTACTATGACGGCGAGATTGTTAACCCTGCTGAGACTACCGCGGCAACTGATACTGCCGAGGCACCTGCAGATACCTCTGAGGTTACGGAGTAATTAAAAATGAACGCGGATGCGCAAGCATCCGCGTTTTGACCCGGCTATAATAATACGAGGTGTGGCTCAGTTTGGTAGAGCGCTACGTTCGGGACGTAGAAGTCGCAAGTTCAAATCTTGTCACCTCGACCATTAAAGAAAGAGCACCGCAAAGCGGCGCTCTTTCTTTAATGTCTTTTACGATGAAAAGATTTGAAGGGAGCGTTAAGAAAAGCGTTCGGGGAACGCTTTTCAGCTCCCCGTTCACTGAAAATGTCCGGGGGACATTTTCGAGAGGAATCTTGTCACCTCGACCATTAAAGAAAGAGCACCGCAAAGCGGCGCTCTTTCTTTAATGTCTTTTACGATGAAAAGATTTGAAGGGAGCGTTAAGAAA
>JAZQJQ010000040.1:0-14312 GCA_045541735.1 Eubacteriales bacterium | reverse complement strand
AACGCAAACCGTATCATCCTTGAAAAAGCGGGACTTGAGCCCGGGCTCATTGACGTGTGCACTCTTTGTACGCATTGCGAAACGGAGCTGTTTTATTCGCACCGCGCATCCGGCGGCGTGAGAGGGACGATGATGTCCGTTATTGGTATGGATTTATGAAAGAGAATACCTGCTGCTTCACGGGTCACCGGGTAATTTCAACTAAGGACGTTGACCCAATAAGGAAGCTTTTAAAAAAAGAGATAGCACGGCAGACGGAAAGAGGCAGAAAGGTTTTTTGCGCTGGCGGTGCAATGGGATTCGATATGCTTGCCGCCGAGTGCGTACTTGAAGCAAAAAAAGAAGATCCCGATATCAAGCTGCTTCTTTTCCTTCCCCATAAGGGGCAGGCCTCAAACTGGCGTGAATCTGAAAAACGGCGGTATGAGGATATAATTCATCGCGCAGACGGAATAAGCTATGCCTGCGAAGAGTACGTGCAGGGCTGTATGTTTACGCGCAACCGCCGGCTTTGCGATGCTTCATCCGTTTGCATTGCTTTTCTGGAGCATGGCTCCGGAGGAACCTTTTACACGGTTAAATATGCCCGATCCGTCGGGCTTGAGATAATTAATCTTGCAAAAAAACTCAGAGGACTTGAAAATGAGAACTAAAAAGACGGTAATGCTTTGTTTGACTATCTCCCTTGTTACGGGAGCTTTGGGCGCAGTACTCCGTACACTTGCTTTGCTTTTGCACTACAGCACGGAAAGCGGACACTTTACCAAGGGGGAAGTCGGTATACTTCCCGGGTTTGGATGGGGAGTGTGCATTGCCGGAGCGCTTGCTGCAGCTCTGCTTTGCCTTACCGGCCGTAAGGGCATGAATGATTACGAAAAGAAAAACGGAAAGCTGTACGTTGCCGCTGCTACGCTGCTTGTCTGTGCTGTGCTTTCCGTTATATTTGAGGCTCTCGCTGCATTTATATACGGAGACCCTGCATCGCAAATGGTGAATCTTCTTATCGTCATCATTGCGGTCATATCCTGCGTTGTGTTGTTTACAAACGCTTTTTTCCCTATAAAAGGCATTGACCTCTTCCGTGCCGGTGTTTCCGTTATTCCTGCTATCTTTGCGGTGCTGCCGGTTTACAGGCTTTATTTTGACCCGGCCCTTGTAATGAACTCTCCGAACAAAAGCGTGTACATCATTGCTGCTTGCTTTGCGGCGGCGATGATAATATACGAATGCCGCTTCCATACCGAGCTCTGCGATACCGCTATGTTCGTTGCGGCTTGCTGCGGAACGATTATCTTCTGTATGTTCTGCGGTATACCCAATCTTATCTATTGTGCGGTCAACGGCGGAGTTTCCGTTGTAAACAGCCTTGCAAGCGATCTGCTTATGACCTGCTTTGCGGTATTTGCCGCAATACAGCTTGTATCGGTTCAACCCAGAAGAACTAACAAATAACGGAAAAAGTAAATGAAAAAAATACTTGTTATAGATGCAAACAGCATACTAAACCGTGCCTTTTACGGAATAGCTCCGCTTGCCTCGCCGTCCGGCATACCGACGAATGCGGTGTACGGAATGATAAATACCGTAACGGCACAGCTTGATGCTGTTTCTCCCGATATTTGCGCCGCCGCGTTTGACGTTAAGGCGCCTACTTTCCGCCATGATATGTACAGTGAGTACAAAGCCGGCAGAAGACCGACACCGCCGGAGCTGCTTGCGCAGTTCCCCATTGCAAAGGACTGTCTTACCGCTATGGGCATCTACGTTGCGGAAAAGGCGGGATTCGAGGCAGACGACATCCTCGGCACTCTTGCGTCGGAGGCAGAATCGGAAGGAATGGAGGTCTATCTGCTTACGGGCGACCGCGATAGCCTCCAGCTTATTACAAACAAGACTACGGTGCTTCTTTGTACAAACAAAGAGACACTGGCAATGACCCCCGAGGCATTTAAAGAAAAATACGGTGTGCCCGCGGAAAACTACGTGTATTGCAAGGCACTTATGGGCGACAGCTCGGATAATATTCCCGGCGTGCCCGGTATAGGAGAGAAGACCGCATTTAAGCTTATCGGCGAGTACGGCGATCTTGATACTATGTATGCCTCCCTCGGCGATGCGGCTGTTCCCGCAGGGCAGCGTGCCAAGCTTGAGGCGGGAAAGGAGCTTGCGTATCTCAGCCTTGAGCTTTCAACGATAAAAAGGGATGCCGAGCTTGGTTTCGGATTGAAGGAAATATCCGAATGCGAAAGAGATAACGCAAGGCTTGCCTCACTGTTTTCAGAGCTTGGCTTTGCAAAGCTTACGGAAAGGCTTGCCGTTAAGGCGGACAAGCTTGAATACACTGCTCCGGAGCAGACGGAGGACGTTGATGCCTCGGAGCTTTGCAGATTTGCGGACGGAAAGACCGCTGTGTTTTATGCAGATGCGGACGGAATGCTCGTTTACTGCGAAGGCAGATATATGCGTCTTTGTGCAGAGGAGACAAAAAAAGCCGATACGTTTTTTGACGGTGCGGTCAAGCTTGTTTGCCACGATCTGAAGACGGCGTGCCATACCGTAGGCCGCAGAATCCGCGGATGCGTTTTCGATACCATGCTTGCAGACTATATTTTAGAGTCGGGAACTTCCGACCACGGCCTTGATGCCGTTTGCGCAAAACGCCCCCTCGGTGTGAGCAAAGCGATCGATTATATAAATGCGCTGTGGCATGATGAAGAGAAAAGACTTGAGGAAAACGGCAATTTAGATCTTCTCACCGATATCGAGATACCCGTTGCCGAAATACTTTATACAATGGAAGAAAGCGGATTCCTCGTTGATACCGAGGGGCTTCGCAGCTTCGGCGCACAGCTTTCTTCTCTTGCTTCCGAGCTTGAAGCGCGCATTCACTTCCTTGCCGGCAGGGAATTCAATATCAATTCCCCCAAGCAGCTCGGGACCGTGCTTTTCGAGGAAATGGGACTCAAGGCGCCGAAAAAGACGAAAAACGGTTATTCCACAGCCTCCGACGTGCTTGACAAGCTTTCGCATCACGAGATCGTTTCTCTTGTGCTTGAATACAGACATATTACAAAGCTTAATTCAACCTTCGTTTGCGGTCTTATCAATGCCGCCGACGGAGATGGAAGGGTGCATACGACCTTTCATCAGAGCGTGACAGCAACGGGAAGACTTTCATCTGCAGATCCCAATCTCCAGAATATTCCGATACGCACGGAGCTTGGCAGGCAGATGCGCAAGTTCTTTATCCCCAAGGAGGGGTATCTGCTTGCGGATGCGGACTACTCGCAGATAGAGCTCCGTGTGCTTGCGCACGTAAGCGGAGACGAGGAGATGCGCCGTGCGTTTAACGAGGGCGCGGATATACACACCTCCACAGCTTCTGCCGTGTTTAACGTGCCGGAGGAGATGGTAACAAGCGAGCTCCGCAAGCGCGCTAAGGCGGTAAACTTCGGAATCGTGTACGGTATCGGAGAATTTTCCCTTGCTGAGGATCTTCACATTTCAAGAAAAGAAGCAAAGGAATATATTGACAGCTATCTTGCTCGTTATTCGGGAGTAAGCGCCTATCTTGATGCTGCAGTTGAGAGCGCAAGGGCGTGCGGTCACGTTTCCACGGTCTTCGGCAGAAGGAGAAGCATTCCCGAGCTTAACTCAAGCAACAGAAATCTGCAGGCGTTCGGAGAACGGGTGGCAATGAACAGCCCGATCCAGGGAAGTGCCGCGGATATAATAAAAATAGCGATGATAAGGGTGTTCCGCCGGCTTGAAAGGGAGCTTCCCGAGGCGCGCCTTATTTTGCAGGTGCACGACGAGCTTTTAGTTGAAGCTCCTAATGATAAAATAGCGGATGCCGCCCGGATACTTGAAGAGGAGATGGCGGGTGCCGTCAGCCTTTCCGTACCGCTGCCGGCCGAGTGCGGCACGGGTGAAAACTGGTTTGTTTGCCATTGAGGTCGATATGGGTAAGATTTTAAGGACCGTGCTTATCACGGGAATATTTATGTTTTGCGGATTGTTCATATTCCGTATAATACTTTCGGATTACTGGCCTGCTGAAGCAAAGGAGATATATGCAAACAGCGTGCTTGATGCGGCGTATTCCGATGAGGGCCTTCCTCCCGAGGCATTTATCCAGGATCCCGTGACACCTTATGATAATAAGGACAGGGCGCATTTCTTTTTCAATTATTTCGTGCTGATACCGGAGGCAAAGCAGATACAGCTCACTCTCCGCTATAATGACAGCACCCTTGAGGATATAAAAAACGATATGGAGCTTGATTCGCTCCCCTTGGGAGACGATCAAAGATTTTCATTTTATCTGCGCGATGAAAACGGCAGGATATATGCCCACTCATCCGCGACTTACTCTCATTTTATGATATACAGCTACCGCCGCGTAGTATTTGATAACGTGGACACCTCGGCAAGCGGAATGCTTTACCTTGACGTGTATTTCGGAGAGGCAGACCCCGAAACCGACGTGCCATACGGCAGCATGCTTGTATATGTGCCGGAGAAATCCGTTAAAAATTACCCGCTTCCCGCAAAAAAGTGAAGCTGAAACGAGGACGTTATGAATTACAATTTTTCCGATAAGATCAAAAGTCTTAAACCCTCGGCAATAAGAGAAATGTTCAAATCGCTTGTCGACCCTGAAGTAATATCCTTTGCCGCAGGCAATCCCGCGCCCGAATCCTTCCCGGTGGAGGAACTTGCGCGTCTTTCTGCGGATATATATGCAAACAGCGCTGTCAGCGCTCTGCAGTACAGTATGACGGAGGGATATGCTCCCCTGCGCGCCGCAATAACCGAGCGTCAGAGGACACGTTTCGGCGTTGTGCGTGATAATGACGACACGCTAATCGTCAGCGGCGGTAATCAGGGCATCGAGCTTGCCGCGAAGATATTCACGAACGAGGGAGACGTTGTTATCTGCGAGGAGCCGACCTTTATCGGTGCGCTGAATGCTTTCCGCTCCTGCGGGGCAAAGACTGTCGGCGTTAAGCTTCACGATGACGGTATCGACCCAGAGGAGCTTGATAAGACCCTCACTGCAACTCCCAATGCAAAGATGATCTATCTTATCCCCACCTTCCACAACCCTTGCGGAACCTCCACCTCTCTTGAAAAGAGAAAGGCGATACTTGAGGTAGCGAAGAAGCACGGTGTTGTTATATTTGAGGACAACCCCTACGGAGAGCTCCGCTTTGATGGCGAGGACATCCCCACTATCAAGTCTCTTGACGAGGACGGAATAGTAATTTACTGCTCGTCCTTTTCAAAGATACTTTCCGCCGGAATGCGCGTTGGCTTTGTAATTGCGGATAAGGAGATAATATCCAAGATGACCGTTGCAAAGCAGAGCGAGGATGTGCACACCAATATCTTCTTCCAGATGCTTTGCCACAAGTATATGACGGAATGTGATCTTGATGCGCATATAGAAAAGATACGCGGCATCTACAAGCATAAGACCTCATTGATGCTCTCCTGCCTTGATAAGAATATGCCGGATTGTATTACCTACACCCGTCCGCAGGGAGGCTTGTTCATCTGGTGCCGTCTGCCCGATGGTATTGACGATTGCTCGGATTACATAAAGGCTTGTATGGCAAACAAGGTCGCCGTGGTTCCCGGATCTACCTTCAACTGCGATCCTGCAAAGACCTCGGGCGGCTTCCGGCTTAATTATTCCACTCCCTCCGACGAGCAGATAGTTCTCGGAGTTGAGCGCATATCAAAGGCGGCGCGAGATATGTTCTGCCGCTGACGAAAGGACAGAAAAATGAACGACGTAAATACCGAAGTTAAAAAGAAGATAGTTTATTCGGGCGTACAGCCCTCCGGTAATCTTACCATCGGAAACTACCTCGGCGCTATCAAGAATTTTTCGGCTTTTTCCGATGAATACGAGTGCTATTACTGTGTTGTTGACCTGCATTCCGTTACCGTCCGTCAGGTGCCTGCCGAACTGAGAAAACGCACTTACGAGGGACTTGCAGTCTATATGGCTTGCGGACTTGACCCTCAGAAAAATACTCTGTACGTGCAGAGCCACGTGCACGAGCATGCGGAGCTTTCGTGGCTGCTTGGCTGTAATACAATGTTCGGCGAGCTTTCGAGAATGACACAGTTCAAGGACAAGAGCCGCAAGCACGCTGAGAATATCAACGCGGGACTTTTCACCTATCCCGTGCTTATGGCGGCGGATATTCTGCTTTATCAGACGGATATAGTTCCGATAGGAAGCGACCAGAAGCAGCATCTTGAGCTTGCCCGCGATATAGCAAATCGCTTTAACACCACGTACAGTGACACGTTTAAGATCCCGGAGCCGTATATGCCTAAAAGCGGAGCAAGGATAATGTCCCTTGCCGAGCCTACTCAGAAAATGTCAAAATCCGATCCCAATGCCAATGCAGTTGTCTATATACTCGATAAGAAGGACGACATCATCCGCAAGTTCCGCCGTGCGGTAACCGACAGCGGAAGCGAGATAGTAATGGGCGACGGCAAGGACGGAATAAATAATCTTATCACCATCTACAGCGTACTTTCGGGCAAGACCTGTGAGGAGGTAGAGCGTGAGTTTGCAGGTAAAGGCTACGGCGATTTCAAGACCGCGGTAGGCGAGCTTTGCGCAGACGTGCTCCGCCCCGTTCAGGAAGAGTATGCACGTCTGATAGCAGACAAAAAATATCTTGAGGAAGTTATGCGAATGGGAGCGGACAGAGCATCTTACGCCGCTCGCCGCACACTTTCCAAGGTAAAGCGCAAGATGGGCTTTACCGATATTACCCGTTAACGGAGGCTTATATGATAAGCAGCGACTGGATATATGCGATAGTGTCCGTGCTTTGCGCGGCGCTGCTCGCCTTTTCCGCAACGCCCGCCGTGCGCGTGCTTGCGTTTAAGATAAACGCTATAGACCGCGCAAAGGACGGCAGAAGAATGCACAAGGAGCCGATACCGCGAATAGGCGGCCTTGCAATGTTTTTCGGATTTTTCGTTGCAACTCTTGTTTTTTGCGAAATAACAAGGGATCTTGTTGCCGTATGGACGGGCGGATTTGTACTTGTTCTTCTCGGTATACTTGACGATATCCATAACCTGAAGCCTTGGATGAAGGCGATCGTACAGTTTGCCGTGGCATTTATACCCGTTTCGCAGGGAATGCAGATAACCTTCGTTCATTTATTCGGCAAAATAGTGCCTTTTGGAAATTGGAGCATACCCGTTACGGTTCTGTGGATCGTTCTTGTTACAAATGCCGTAAACCTTATAGACGGTCTTGACGGTCTTGCCTGCGGTGTTTCAACGATCTGCGCGATCTCTCTTACCGTGGTTATGCTTCTCGGCGGAAATTCCTATTACGCTCTGCTTACCGCAATACTTGCGGGCAGTTGTGCCGGTTTTCTCCCTTTTAATTCGAATCCCGCAAAGATAATAATGGGCGATACGGGAGCGCTGTTTCTCGGTTATACGCTTTCCGTGCTTTCCGTTGGCGGTGTATTCAAGATGGATGCGGTGCTTGCGTTCCTGATTCCGCTTGCGATATTCGGCCTCCCGCTTTTTGATACTACCTTTGCCATAGTACGGCGCGTGGCACACGGAAAAAGCCCATTTGCAGCAGATAGAGGGCACCTCCATCACAGACTTATCGATATGGGATTCGGTCATAAGCAGAGTGTAAGGATTCTTTATTCCATCAGCGGCACTCTCGGAATTGCGGCCGTGCTTCTTATGGAATCGTCATTTATCCCTGCAATAACTCTTGTTGTTGCCGATCTCGGTCTTTACGTTGCTCTTTATTTTATTATGAGAAATAAGGAACTCAGGAAACTGACGGGTCTTGAAAACATCGACATTCACCCCGATGATATTCAAACTGCCGATGACGGTAAATAAGGAAATTTTTTATGGATAAAAACAAACGGTATCTTCACAACCTTTCCGTTATTCTGTTGGCTGTCTTTATTGCATGTATCCTTGTTGCCGCTGCTTTGGGACTAAACGCTCTTGGACTTCTTACGCTTCCGTTTATTACGGAGGATACCGAGCCGGTCATAGATAACGGCAAGGAGATAGAAGAATTATTACAAAGCCTCTCAAACGCAGAAAATAACGGCGAGTCAGTTTACATGATGCTTGATTCGTCCGTTGTTAAGGACGTTCTTGCAACGGGAAAGGCAAGCAACAGCTATCTGCACGAATATTCAATAACCTATGGAGATAATTCCGGAGATGCGGTGGAATTCAGCGTTTTTCGTAAAAATTCCGATTTCCACCTGTTAGAGTTTAAAAACGGAATGATAGTTCGCGAGGTGCTTTGTATAAACGGCGTGGCGGAGATATTCGATGCGCGGATCGGACAGTTGGACACTGTTATCGGCGCAGCCTCCGATTACTTTGAGACCTGTTCCGGAGTTGTCAGTGCCATAGACCTTATCAACTTTGTGCTGAACTTCCACACCGGCACTCCCGTTACGTGGAAGCTGGGCACGGTGATCGACTGTACTGTGGAGGCACTAAGAGAGGAGAGCGTCAATTTGGCGCGTGTAACGCTCACGTATTCCGATCACAAGGATGTATATATGCTTGATATCGACAGAAGCGCCCTCTATTCATACGAGACTTTCGTTAGGGACGTGAGGACAGTAAGCATGAAGACGACAAAAATTTCTTACGATATAGAAGGACTGGAGCTTGACTCTGTCTTCGATTAGTTTTTATTAAGGAGTTAAAAATGAAAGCAGTTGTTTCGGTTATAGGTAAGGACAGTATCGGTATTATAGCTTCCGTCAGCGGATGCTGTGCAGAGTTCGGTGCAAATATCACCGAGATCACCCAGAGCGTTCTTGATGAATACTTTGCGATGATAATGATAGTTGACATATCCAAGATGAATAAACCCTTCTCCGATTTTGTTGACGCTATGGCAGAGCTCGGAAAAAAGAGCAATCTTGAGATACGTGCGATGCACGAGGATATTTTTGATGCAATGCACAGAATATGAGGTCGTACGATGCTTAATACCAGAGATATACTTGAAACCATAAATATGATAAGAGAGGAAAACCTCGACGTAAGAACCGTTACGGCTGGCATCTCTCTCTTTGACTGCGTAGCAGACGATAACAAAAGACTGTGCGAGAAGATATACGATAAGATCACTAAGACGGCAGAGCATCTTGTTCCCGTTGCTTCTTCGATCGAAAAGGAGATCGGCATACCGATAGTAAACAAGCGCATTTCCGTTACCCCAATCTCACTTGTTTGCGGCAAAGCCACCCCCGATGATTGCGTCGAGATAGCGCGTACGCTTGACCGCGCCGCCGCGACCGTAGGCGTAAACTTCATCGGCGGCTACGGCGCACTTGTGCAGAAGGGAATGACAAAGGGAAGCGAGGCACTTATCGACTCCATTCCCGATGCACTTGCCGAAACTAACATAGTTTGTTCTTCCGTAAACGTAGCGTCTACCAAGGCGGGTATCAATATGGATGCAGTTGCCAAGATGGGACGCATTATCAAGGAGACCGCGGCAAAGACCGCAGATAGAGATGCTATAGGATGTGCTAAGCTTGTCGTGTTTGCAAACGTGCCCGAGGATAACCCATTTATGGCAGGCGCTTTTCACGGTATAGGCGAGAGCGACTGTGCAATAAACGTCGGCGTTTCAGGTCCCGGTGTTGTTGCAAAGGCGATCGAGCGCGCCGGTGACGTCAGCTTTGGCGAGCTCAGCGACGTTATAAAGAAGACCGCATTCAAGATAACCCGTGTAGGTCAGCTTGTAGCTTACGAGGCATCAAGGCGCCTCGGCATTCCTTACGGTATAGTTGACCTTTCGCTCGCGCCCACTCCCGCTATCGGCGACAGCGTTGCGCATATTCTTGAGGCGATGGGACTTGAGGTCTGCGGTACGCACGGTACCACTGCCGCGCTTATGATGCTTAATGACGCGGTTAAAAAAGGCGGAGTTATGGCATCCTCTCACGTTGGCGGACTTTCCGGTGCGTTCATCCCCGTTTCCGAGGATGCGGGTATGATACACGCAGCAGAGATAGGCGAGCTTTCCATTGAAAAATTGGAGGCGATGACCGCCGTTTGCTCCGTTGGACTTGATATGATCGCCATTCCCGGCGATACGCCCGCGGAGACTATCTCTGCGCTTATTGCCGATGAGATAGCAATAGGAGTTGCAAACACCAAGACCACCGCAGTGCGCGTTATTCCCGCACCCGGTAAGACCGTCGGTGATTCCGTTGAGTTTGGCGGACTTCTCGGTTATGCACCCATTATGCCCCTGCGC
Organism: Eubacteriales bacterium; assembly: GCA_045541735.1. Lineage (GTDB taxonomy): Bacteria > Bacillota > Clostridia > Oscillospirales > CAG-272 > RUG12395. The sequence continues at coordinate 3,994 of JAZQJQ010000040.1, read as the reverse complement.
ACCCCCTCCTCTGCGGCATTCATCGCCCGCGGCGGACGCATCCCCGCACCGATACATAGCTTGAAGAACTAAGCTTTTTTGAAATTGCGTTATAAAATATAAAAACAAGAAAGTTAGCGCGGCAAAAACCGCGCGAACTTTCTTATTACGGAATGTTGACTAAATATCGCGCAAGTGATATAATAAAATTGTGCAAAAACACAATAACAACTGCTACGTGAGGTGACGTTATGAGAAAAACGATGCGTTTTCTAAAAAGAGCCGCCGCGCTTCTGCTGTGTGCGGTCATATTTTTAAGCGGGAGCACAGTTTTTGCATTGGATGGAGTCGTGCGCTCGGTATCCGATGCAATAGCATCAAGCGCGGAGAACGGAAGAGACCTTGGCGCCTTGCTTGACGATATTGAGAATTTTTCGGATTTCAACAACAAAGAGAAGGAAAAGGTATACGAATTTCTGTCGCAGGGGGATAATTCGCTCATTTCAATCCAAGGTAACACGGCGGTGAGCGAAAACGTTGCTGCACAAAATGAGGAAAAAGAAAGTCCTGTCTCAAAGAATATACGCACTTCAAGGGACGAGATATATTACTTAACCAGAAATTGCGGCAAATGGTCCGAAATCCCTGAAAGTGCTCGCAAAAGCATTTATAGCTTTATAGGTGCGCGGGATGATGCCGCAGGGCTTGTTGATAAGCTGCTTTTGAAAATGCAATCTGCCGGACTTGACGTGTATGAGAGCGTGCTTCGGGCGAAAATGCTTTCGTACGGCATATTCAACGCAGAGGAAGTTGAACAGGTCTTTGCCCTCTATCCTCAAAGATTACTGCGCGAATCCAAGTTTGAGGAATTTTACTATTTTTCCTTGCATTTTGACATTGGAAGTATCATTTCGGCAAATTCGTTTGCAAAGAACGATATGCATTCCGTAATGCATTCAACGTACACCGAAGAGCAGCTCAGCCTGCGTGAAAAATATGCGGATATTCTCTCTGAAAGCGCCTACAGCTATGCAAAACGGCTGTTCCTCTCCGGCGCTGATACCGGAGATATTGAAACCGCATTGATAGCTCTCGGTGCAAGCGGCTCGGGACTGACACTCGGCACTCTCAGTTCTGTAAGAGACGTTGATTCTCCCACTGCATACAAAGCTCAGAACGGCACAAAGAACGTTACAGCAACCGTACGCGGCGGCAACGTATCCGCATTTGCCGACGGTGAAGTGCTTTCTAAGGACAGCACTGTAGAGATATCCGTTCTCGGGAACGAATACTCTGCAAGTATAGAAGCGCTTGAGGAGACGGCATCTGTGTTTACAAGCGGAAATGCAGTAACGCAAGCCTCAGTGTTGGCGCTTGACAGCGAAAATAATATTGCTCCGCCGGTGTATATCAATATCGACGGAAACAGTTATATTTCCGCAAACACTTATCTGCCTGTGCAGCAATTCAACGTTATTTCGCTTCCCGGACCGGACGGCGCAGAGCTTTCTCTTGATATTACTTTTGACACTTACGGGAATCCTTCGTATTGGCTGTTAAACGATCCGTATTACATCGTTTCCGGGTGTGAGTATTCTTACAGCGTGGGCGGAGAAGAAGAGAACAGCTATGCTGAGGAATTTGAGGAATACTATGACACCTATCCCGAGGCTTATGCAGCCTACGAACAGTGGATGGCACAAGACGGAGGATATTGGTATGAAGACGGTATAGATTATTACACAGAGGTTGAAGCTGAGATTAACTTTTACGGCGATTCGTATGCCAGCACTAACGTGAATAATACGGCAAAAATCGCCGATGGTTGGATATACGAACTGCCGTATATTGAATTCAACCCGCAGACGGGAAGACCGATGAGTCTGTGTCAGCTAACCAAGCGTTCATACAGTATATACGAGTATTCCCCCCATTACCCGGACAGCTTGCTTTATGCTCCTTCACATTCTTATCATTTTGAAAATTGCACTACCCATACTAATCTTTACGGAATAGTATCGGCATACAAATATATATTGAACAACGGTACGGAACTGTATTTTAACCGCTCGGGAAGGCTTATTTCCGAAGTGTACATCTCGGGTTATACCGTTGCTTATAACTTTGCAAGCGCTTTCCTTGGCGGCATCAAGGACAGTCTCGGCAGAGAGCTTGTTATTTCAAACGTAAACGGCGAGAAGCGTTTTGTATATAAGCCTGATGCAAATGCAACCGGAACGACCGTTGCGGTCATCGAGTTCTCGGACTTGAACGTTGCAGATGAAGTGCATGATGTAGTATCCGCGATAACCGATGCAAACGGTGTAAGACAAGCATTCACTTATTCGTTTGAAGAAACGCTTATATCCGATGGATACGGCGGATATACGGATGAATCTTGCGTATTTCCTGCAATAACTTCAATTGATTACTCAACCGGCGCATCCGTGGATTTTGAAATAGTTGGATATTACATAGAGCATGAATATGAAACAGAGGAGGGCGTAGGTGAATGCAGCAGCCGCTATGCAGTTACGGGCGGTATTACCTATTCGTACACCGAAAACGGAACTACCACACAAACGCTCGTGCTTGATACTGCCTATAACGAGTACGAATGGTGGGATCAAACAGGCATTGAATCTGTAGATTTCATAAGTCCCGACGGAAGCTATACGTGCATCAATCCTGAAGAAATACATCGTTATACCAACGGAGATAACAGTAAGCTTTGGTACAGTTATTGTGAATACCGCGACAGCAGCGGGCTTCCGAGCAGTGTACATGAAGATAATTACGGTTACGGCACGGCAGATACCGTAAAAAGTATTAATTATGACGATTATTACAACGTTTTCTGGTATGTCGACGAGCGTGGAATCAACACATTTTACACCTACTATACAAAGGATGATTTTGCGGACCTTGTGCGTATGAATATACCGAAAACGGAAAGCTTTTCGTTTTCCGTTGACGGTACGGAGCATACTGTGCTTACGGAATATGCGCTTACCGCAAACCACAAAAACGTCTCCGCAAAGACCGTAAAGCTTGACGGGGTGCTTCTTGCCAAAACGGAGTATACTTACGACAGCAACGAAAACCTTATAAGGCAGACGGAGTATATCACCATTGGAGAGGATGAAAGAACGCGCGAAACTCTGTATTCCTACACGGATAGCGACAGCGAAAGAGGCTGGGACGGACTGTATCTCACTTCTGTAACGGTAACGGGACTCTGCGATGCGGACGGAACAGCGCTTGCCGATGCTGTAACGCGCTATGAATACGATGATTTCGGCAACCTTAGTGCACAGTACGATGCAAACGGCAACAAAACGGTATTTGAATACGATATAAGCGGAAATCTGACAGCTGAAAAGCGATATACACTGCAAAATTCCGTTTACACGCTGTACAGCACGGAAAGCTACTCGCGTAATTACACGGCAAACGACCTTACCTATACGGACGTAAGCGGTAACAGTTATCTGTATAACTACGATCCTGCGGGCAGGCTTCAGACTGTAACACGTACCACTCCTAACGGAACTCCCGCAGTTATCGAAAGCTATACCTATGATAATTGCAGCAGGGTAAAGACCCTTACCACCGCCGCAGGCTCGGATGCATCTTCCGTGACCGTGTATTATTACGATGAACGCGGCGAGCTGTTTAAGACCGCTCTGTTTGCCTACGGCGCGGATATAAATACGTCAACGCCTATCCGCGAAGAGTATACGGAATTCATTACCGAAACGGTTGACGGCGAGGCCGTCTGCATCGGTTACCGCACGGCAGTGGATGGTATTAACGTGACCGAAACGGCATACGAGGAATACCGCACCGACAAGTACGGGCAGCCCACCGAAAAACGCGTATATTGCGGCAACGCCGCAGAGGATGCGCAGATAACGCGCTATACCTACGACGTATTCGGCAGGACGGTTACGGAAAGCTACGTAGCGGATAACGGTGCCGAGCTTGTGAGCGCAAGCTACGTTTACGATATTTT
>JAZQJQ010000039.1:0-9078 GCA_045541735.1 Eubacteriales bacterium | reverse complement strand
ACTCCAAAAATGACAGCAGAATCATTTACACTGGATTATATAGGCGAAATAACCGCAGTATATCTTCTCGCTTATGCAACCGGCCAGCTTATTAACGGCGCTGTCGGAGACTGGATAAAGGCAAAGTATATGATCTCGCTCGGACTGTTGATGGCGGGCATCGCTAATTTCGCTTTTGTCCGAATATCGGACTATCAATACGCTGCCATGGCGGCATATGCGTGGACGGGATTTTCCCTTTCGATGATCTACGGACCTATGACCAAAATGGTTGCCGAAAGCACGGACTTGATTTACGCAACCAGATGCAGCCTCGGATACACCTTTGCGTCGTTCCTGGGCTCCCCTATGGCGGGACTTATAGCAACGTTTTTAAGCTGGCAAGCCACCTTCAACGTCAGCAGTTTTATGCTCGTTATTATGGCTGTTACCGCTTTTATCTGCTTTTCGGCATTCGAAAAAAGAGGCATTGTTAAATACCAAATGCCGCAAAAGGGAGAGGAACGCCCAAAAAAAGACTACAAGAGTCTTTTCAAACTGCATATAATCAAATTTTCAGGCATTTCAATGCTCACGGGAATAATCCGCACGTCCTTCGTCGGATTTTTGACTACTTATTTCTGCGCATACCTCAAGTATTCGGAAGAAAGATCCGCTTCGATTTTTTCAATATCGACCTTCATAATCTGCTTTACCGCATTCATAGCCATTTTCGTATACGAAAAGCTCGGTAGGGATATGCACGTTTGTGCACTTATATTCTTCTCCGTTTCCGCGGTGTTCTTCTATGCTTCTTGCTTTATAGGGCATCCGGCCGCGAATATCGCAATTATCATTATTGCGATTATGGCGTCCAATGCCGCCGCAACAATGCTGTGGAGCGTGTATTGCCCCAGTCTGCGCGATACGGGGCTTGTCTCCGGCATTACCGGATTTCTCGACTTTCTCAGTTATTCCGCCGCCGCGCTTGCGAGCCTTGTTATCCCCCGTCTTGCCGAAGCCACGGGCTGGCGCAGTATCATATTTATTATGTCGGGACTTATGCTTATCGGAACAATAATATGCATTCCGTATTTCATAAGGAAAAAGGACTGACGATTCAGTCCTTTTTCTTATACGTTGATCAGCACTATAGCAACTATTCCGACAATAAGGCTTATCAACTGTGTGCGTGAAAGCTTTTCCCTGAACACTACTGTACTGCCAAGTGCAATTGATATTGCTGCACCTGCACTGTATGTAGGAAAAAGAACCGTACCCGGTATTACCGACATAGAATACGTGTGGATAATTTGAAACACACCAAGCACCGCACCTACGGCAACGCAGGGCAGTATCTTTGACGGAGTAAGCTTATAAGATATTTTCCGCCCTCTTAAACGCAACACGGCGAAGAACGCAAATGCAAATACGGACGCAATAATTGAAGAGCAGGCAATAAACGCGGAAGAATCTGCCGCTCCGGTCGACTTTGCATATACCTGCTGAGAGATTATACCGAGGCTGTTTGCACAAAACGCAAGCATCGTTAGAACAAACCATTTTTTGCTTACGTTTTTCGTCTTCTCCGCTCCAAGGTCTTTTTTTATATCGGCATTCATTACCAAAGTAATAATTATCAGAACAACACCTACAAAGTTTAACGCTGTCATGGGTTCATGATAGACTACGGCAGATATTATCAACGGAACGATTGAAGCAAGGCTTGCGATCAGTGCAGTAATGGAGGTAGGTCCGCAGGACAGCGCGATCTGATACATCATTTGAAAGGAAACGTTAAAAAAGCCAAAGCAAACCGCACCGATGATAAGCGACGAATTTATCTCGCTTATCTTTGACAGCGAAAGCGCAAGTATGCCCATAGTTGCAAAAACCAAGGCATTGAACATTGCAGAATCCGCAATTCCTTTAGTGTTTTTCTTCGCAAATCGGCTTTGTGTAAGCACCTTAGTTGCCGCAAGAAGGCAAAGCGCTAAAATGATAAGAAAGGTCACGGTCTTTCCTCTCCTTTTATACAATCGAGTCAAAATGAATCGTAATAATAAAATTGATATTGTAAATTTTCCACTCGCATGCTATTATATACTTGCGAAATAAAATGTTCAATGGCAAAACAATAATAACGGTGAAAAAATGAAAAAAAGATTTACCTTAAAATTTATTGTATGTTTTGCGCTGTGCTTGCTTACTATTATGATCGCATCTTGCAGCAACGGCACACATCCGATAGGAAACGGCCACAAGCACGAATGGAGCGAGTGGATAGTTATTCGGGAAGCGACCTGCATATCTGAAGGACGCGCAGAGCAAAAATGCCTTTGCGGAGCGAAGGGTATAAAACCGCTTAAAATAACTGCACACACAGGCGGCTCTTGGGTAACCGACAAGGAAGCTACTTTATCAGAAAGCGGGCTGAAGCATCAAGTCTGCTCTTTTTGCAATGCGATATTGGCCCACAAAACCATTCCCATACTGAGCGAAGAGTTTTTGCCCAAAATAGTAGATGAACACCAAGAGGAATTGAGACCGTATTATCAACTTGCAAACTGTCGCAATCTCAAGGGGAATCCCGTAGTTGTGCTCATATATATTGATGACGACAACAGCAAATGGACAGAGGAAGAGGTCTTGGCCTTTACCAACGAGCAGATCTACGTTTCCTTGGATTTTCTTGAGAAAAGTGCTAAAGAATGGAACGTTGATCTTGATTTTACAGTAGAGATCTATTCAACACAATTGAACGGTTATGAGATCAAATACGAAGGCATTGTCAACCCGGATCTCGACAAAGGCGGATCTACCAAGGATGTTCTTGATAAAGCCGCAGAAGATATCGGCTACAAATCTAACTGGGGTCTATATACGTATTACAAATCCAAATATCCCGATAATGATATTATATTCTTGAATCTGTTGAACAAACCGGGAAGATCATACGCAAGACGATTCATTTCAACTGGCAATATGCCGTTTTCCGAGCATTGTGTTATTTTTGCGGATTATTTAAACCGTTCTCCGTTTACTCGCTCGTACGGATCTCGCTCATCAACTGTTGCAAATATGATTTTACGATTGTTTGGCGCGGATGACCTCTACACCACACCGGAACGTGAAAGGATAGCCGAGCTAAAATATCCTAACGACATTATGCTTTGGCAATATGATGACATTACCGGCAATTCCATCGGTGATTTCACAGCCTTCGCGGTAGGTTGGACTGATGATGTTCCCGATGTCTGTCTGGACCCAAGATGGTGGTAACCGAGTTCTTGCAATATTTTCAGTAGGAAAAAGAGGTAATATTATGTCCGAAATTCTTGAAATAATTATGATACTCAGCTTCGGTGCCTCGTGGCCGCTTAACGTTATGAAGTCATATAAGGCGCGTACCGCAAAAGGAAAAAGTGCAGGATTTCTGTGTTTTATCATTTTCGGTTACATAGCCGGCATAGCTTCAAAATTTATGAACGAAGCTTATATGGCATCATTTGCAACCAAGTGGTACGTTCTTATCTTCTACTTCATCAATCTTTTGATGGTATCCGCAGACCTTGCGCTTTATTTCCGCAACAGAAGGCTTGATAAAAAGGCGGCAGAGAAATAATGAAAAACATATTTCTTATAGGGGATTCCATACGCTTCGGCGCAGGGCAGGTAAGTCCCGGATACGGAGTATACGTTAAAGAAATGCTTAACGGTGTAGCAAACGTATACTACCCTGGTGAAAACTGCCGTTTTGCAGAGTATACTCTTCGCGCGCTCTATGATTGGGATAAAAAACTGAAAAAAGATAATATAAAGATCGATATTATCCACTGGAATAACGGTCTTTGGGACGTACTGCGCCTTCACGGCGACGAGCCGCTTACGCCTTGCGATATCTACGTATATTATCTAAGAAGAATACACGCAATGTTAAAAAAACTTTTTCCCGAGGCGAAGATCATATTCGCCCTCTCCACGTCCATACTCGAAGAAAAAGCATCGCCGGATTTCTGCCGTTACAATGCGGATATTGAGCGTTACAATGCCGCCGCAAAGGCGCTTATGGACGAGCTTGGCGTACCTGTTAACGATCTTTACACAGTCAGCAAGGGCATAGATGCTTCCCTGCACTGCGATTGGGTGCATTTCGGCGAGGAAGGCTCCGGGATCCTCGCAAAGGCGGTAGTAGATAAAATAATCAGCGAAATGTGATTCATCTCATCAGCTCTATCAGCCGTTCGGTATTTTCTTCCGAATATTCTATCTCCGCAGAATAAGCGCGGGCAAACTCACAAAGGTCGGCAAAGTCGCATTTGCCGTCCTTTTTTATTTTACCGATACAGATCGCTCGGACAACGGCATAAGAAAGATACGCAAAGCCCACACGCGCAGAAAGCTCCTCTTCATCCTCTGCGTTTGCAGTGTGCCTATACACAAAATACAAAAGCAATTTTTCAAGCGGCTTGTCAAGATGACCTATATCTTCTTTTTCGTCTGTTATCAAATCGAGATACGCATCCCAGGTGCTGTCAAGCCGCTCAAGACCGCGGAGAACGGATCCCCATTCAAGAACACTTTTTCCCGTTAATTGAACGGTATCAACTATTTTGGATGTTTCATTCTGAATTTTAGCATACAGCGCTTCCCTCTTGTTTTGAAGTGCTGTTTCCCACTCGCTCGGTTTCTCCGGCTCCCATTCGTCGTTCTCTACCACTGTGAGTTTTGTTTTTTCGTTTTGGGAGAGGATGATCCTCGCCGATTCCTCACACGAAAGACCTATCCCCATTTCCGTCCGATCGGAGAAGAAATTATAAAAACGCGGGTGCTCACGGCATATCTCGCTTATATACGCCTCTCCCTTTTCGCTGATTATGTTACAAAGACCGCAAGTGTTCAAAAACGGACATCTGCCGTCCTCCTGCATCTCAAAGCAGATTCCGTCTGCCTTTTTGCAAAGGCTGTGTCTGATCTGCTCGCCAAGCTTTCCGCCCATAGTTTCGTATTTACACGCGGTTTCATCATCTATGTACACGTCCCAACCGATACAACAGCTGTGGCGGCATTTATCCGCTATGCATTTGAAGCTTTTGTAATAATTCGGTGCAAATATCTTCATAATACCCTCCGTCAATTTGTTTCATTATACAACACAAATCTCCGATAATCAACGAAATACTATTTACCTTTTCAAAGATATGTGTTAATATAAATCAAACACACTCAAATCAAGGAGATAGTATGAGCGAGCTTACATTTGCAGAGATGCAGGAAATGCAAAAGGTGCTGCAAAAAAAGAACCTTGAACGCTGGGGCGGTCTTTCCCCCGAAAAATCCATATCAAAGCTTCTGTGGCTCCACGGAGAGGTCGCCGAGGTCAGCGATATCATAAAGAAAAAGGGCACTTCAAAAATAATGAGCGACCCCGAGGTGCGCGCGCACTTTGTTGAGGAGATGTGCGACGTGCTGATGTATTATAACGACGTGCTGATATGCTACGATATCTCCTCGGAGGAGCTTGAAAAAGCCTACCGCGAAAAGCACAAATTTAATATGAACAGATGGTAATATGAAGATTATTGATATATCCCAAGAGATTCTTTCCTGCAATATATATCCGGGAGATCCGAAGCCGCAGTTAAAAAGGCTGAAAAGCACGGATAAAGGTGAGACGTACAATCTTTCCGAAATCAGTCTGTGCGTTCACAACGGTACGCATATAGACGCACCGTTCCACTTTCTGCCCGACGGAAAAACCGTTGAAGGAATACCGCTTGATGCGTTTATCGGCGAATGCTACGTTGCGCGCTGTAGCGGTGATATAGATGCAGAGTGTGCAAAAGGTATTCTGCAAAATGCCGTCGGTGTCGAGCGCATCCTTATCGGCGGAAAAATCACGGTAACAGCCGCCGCTGCACGAATTTTTGCGAATGCGGGAATTAAACTGATAGGCAACGAAGGTACCTCCGTAGGTCCCGAGGATTCCCCTATGGAGGTGCATAAGATACTTCTTGAAAAGAACGTGGTCCTGCTTGAAGGAATAGTGCTTGACAATGTACGTGAGGGTAAGTATTTCATCAGCGCCGCCCCGCTTAATATCTGCGGCGCCGACGGTTCCCCGTGCAGGGCTTATCTTATCGAGTTTTAAAACGGTTTTATATTTTCAGCATAAATTCGTCAGTTTATATCGTTTTATTCATCGTTATTTTGTTTTTTAATAACGGAAATAACGGCAGGAGCAAGCCCCTGCCCCACGAAATACCGTAATATCGGTTGTAGGGCAGGGGTTTACTCCTGCCGTTTTGCATCTGCAAAGAATCAAATTACTCAGCTTCTTTGAACATATCCTTGCCGACTCCGCAGAGGGGGCATTCGAAATCCTCGGGAAGATCCTCAAACTTGGTGCCGGGGGCAATTCCGTTTTCGGGATCGCCTTTTTCCTCATCATATTCCCAACCGCAAGCATCACATACGTACTTTTTCATTTCATAATCTCCTTTGTATTAGTTGTATTATTACTGATTTATTATTATCTTATTTAATCTGTTCGAAATCAGCAGCACCGTGTTTGCAGAGAGGACATACAAAATCCTCAGGAAGCTCATCTCCCTCGTAAACGTAGCCGCAGATCTTGCAAACGTATCCCTTCTTACCCTCAATTTCGGGTTTTGGCTTGACGTTTGCATGGTAATAAGAATAGGTCATTGTTTCTCTGTCCGAAATTACTCTCGCTTCGGTAACAGAGCAGATAAACATTCCGTGAGTGTCAAGATCAACATACTGCTCTACCTTCAGTGACATAAAGGAATTGATATATCTGGGAAGGAACACGAGTCCGTTATCAGAGCGCAGCAGATCGCATCCTTCAAACTTATTAACGTTTCTGCCGCTCATAAAGCCGAATTTTTCGAATACCGCAAAGGGTGCATCCACGGTAAGGCAGTTGATATTCATTATGCCCGTCTGCTTTATAATGTGATGCGAATAATTCTCCTTGTTTATGGTAACGGCAATTCTGTTCGGGGTATTTGTTACCTGAGTAACGGTATTTACAATAAGTCCGTTATCCTTCTTGCCGTCGTTTGAGGTAACGACGTAAAGTCCGTAACCGATGTTAAAAAGCGCGGAAAGGTCATTTTTATTTGCGGTGCTGTCCTGCTGAGCAAGGTACTCTCTGCACAGTTCTTCGCAGAGAGCATCTATCTGCGACTTGCTGTCGTCGTTCAATGCGGAAAGTATTTTTACGGAGGTGTCGGTATAGGTTATGTTCTTGCATTTTTCAAGCATACCCTTCATTACCTTTGCCGCCATAGGCGCCCAGCTTCCGTTCTCTACAAGAGCAACTGTGCGGTTAGAGAAATTACGCTCGGCAAGGTGATCGATAAACTCGCGCATAAAGGGGAAGATATCGGCATTATAGGTAGTGGTTGCAAGAATAAGCTTGCTATAGCGGAATGCATCTGCCACCGCCTGCGCCATATCACATCTTGCAAGGTCGTATACGGTCACCTTGGGGCATCCGTTTGCCTTCAGCTTCTCCGCAAGGCGGAGGACAGCTTTTTTGGTGTTGCCGTATACGGAGGTATAAGCGATAACTATTCCCTCCTCCTCCGGCTGATAGCTTGACCAGATATCGTAAAGACCAATATAGTAACCTAGATTTTCAGTAAGCACGGGACCGTGGAGCGGGCATATCTTTTGTATATCGAGCCCTGCCGCCTTTTTAAGCAAAGCCTGCACCTGAGCTCCGTACTTTCCGACTATACCGATATAATAACGGCGAGCCTCGTCAGCCCACGCTTCATCTGCATCCCAAGCTCCGAACTTGCCGAAGCCGTCTGCAGAAAAGAGCACCTTGTCGGTACTGTCGTAGGTAACGATGACCTCGGGCCAATGCACCATAGGCGCGGTAACGAAGGTGAGAACGTGCTTGCCAAGTGAAAGTGTGTCCCCCTCACCGACAACTATACGGTTATCCGCAAAATCGGTGCCGAAAAAGTTTTTCATCATATTGAATGCCTTCGCGGATGCCACTACCTTTGCCTCCGGATAGGCTTTTACAAAGTTGGCTATATTGGCACTGTGGTCGGGTTCCATATGCTGAACGATAAGATAATCAGGCTTACGGCTGCCGAGAGTGTTTTGGATATTGTCGAGCCATTCGTGGGTAAAATTCACATCCACGGTATCCATAATAGCTATCTTCTCGTCAATGATAGCGTAGGAATTATAAGACATTCCGTTGGGAACCTTATACTGCCCCTCAAAGAGGTCTATTTTCCGATCGTTTACGCCGATATATTTGATATCTTGTGTTACTGTCATAATGCCTTCCTCCAATAAGAACTCCTCTATATATTAGACCACGAAACGGTAAAAAAGTCAATAATCCGCACTAAAAACATTTTCCCTCTTTACAATCATGTGTCTCACCGCAGCGGTAACAAAGCTCGTTCGGGCATTTGCCTTTTTCAAAAAAGCTTACAAGATTGTTCACGGTTGTCTCGGCGATATTTTCCAGCGCCTCCTCGGTCAGAAACGCCTGATGCGACGTTACAAGCACATTGGGCATTGAAATAAGCCTTGCAAGCGTGTCGTCCTCCATTATATGACCCGAGTTATCCTCGAAGAAGAGGTCGGACTCCTCCTCATAAACATCAAGGCAGGCGGCACCGACCTTGCGGCTCTTGATCGCAGCGAGAAGCGCTTCCGCATCTACGAGTGCACCGCGTGAGGTGTTAAGAAGTACCACCCCTTTTTTGCACTTTTCAAACGCCTTTTCGTCAAGCAGATGGTAGGTATCCTCCGTAAGCGGGCAATGGAGAGATATAATATCACTCTCCGAGAGCAGAGTATCCATATCGGTATACTTTACCGTATCGCCGTTTGCATATCCCTCGGCAGGAAATTTATCATACGCAAGTACCTGCATTCCAAAGCCTCGGCAAATGTCGGTAAAAACACGGCCGATACGGCCGGTACCTATTACACCGACGGTCTTACCGTAAAGATCAAATCCGGTGAAATTTGCAAGGCTGAAATTGAAATCCTTGGAGCGGATATATGCCTTGTGAATACGTCTGACAGAAGTGAGAA
>JAZQJQ010000038.1:0-13584 GCA_045541735.1 Eubacteriales bacterium | reverse complement strand
CGACCGGGCAGCTCACAAAGCTCAACCACCACTACCGATGAAAACAGTACGAGTATGAAGGGTATTAAAGCAGCAAACAGTCTTCTGATCAACGGCGGTACTTTCAAGATCGACTCTGCGGGGGAGTCTGTTCACTCGGATGTATCGGATACAATAAACGGTGGCACGTTTGAAATAGCTTCCGGCGATGATGCCATCCATGCAGAAGAAACCCTTACAGTGACGGCAGGTACGTTTAATATTACCGAAAGTTATGAGGGCTTGGAAGCATTCAACATCGATGTTAAGGGTGGAGAATTTAAGATAGGCGCCAGTGATGACGGTCTTAATGTCGCAGGCGGAACGGATCAAAGCGGAACTACCGGTGGTCGTGATGGTATGTTCGGCGGAGGTCACGGAGGCGGCCACGGTGGTATGGGCGGCGGAATGTCCTCAGGCAACGGCAGTATTGTTATCTCCGGCGGAAACCTTTATGTAAAAGCATCGGGTGACGGAATTGATGCAAACGGTACGCTTACGATATCGGGTGGATATACCGTTGTTACAGGGCCTACACAGGGCGATACTGCAACTCTTGATTATGACAGAAGCGCAACTATTACGGGTGGTACATTTATCGGTACAGGTGCATCCGGTATGGCGCAGACCTTTAGTGATTCTGAGCAAGGCGTGGTAGCCATTAGCGTAGGCAATCAGTCTGCCGGAACAAAGATTGAGCTGAAGGATAAAACCGGAAACACCATCATTGAGCATACCCCTGAGCTGAACTTTGCGATTGTTATTATTTCAAGTCCCGACATCAAAAAGGGCGAAACCTATACTGTTACAGTGGGGTCTGAATCAGGAGAATTTGAAGCGAGTTGATAATTTGCACCTAACAAACAGCGGCGGCAGAGAGGAGTTAATCTCCCTGCCGCCGCTGTTTTATATACCTCAAATACAGAATCACGCTTTTTCAAAGCCAACCAATAAACCGCCTTTTTCAGCATAGAAACTGCACAAGCCTCTCAATTTGTGAATTTCAATCTGAACCGATTGGAATTTTTCTTTTATCATTTCTTTCAGTTCGGTTGCGGCAGCTTCATTTTGGCAGTGACCAATACTTACTTTGCCTTTTTTAAGTCCAAGAAGCTCAAGATCGTTTAACAGGGTTTCAAGAGAGCGTGCTTCACCCCGACACTTGTGTGTAGGTTCAAGCGTTCCTTCGTCACTCGCTTTGCCGACAATGCAAATTCCGGCGAAGCCTGCGATTTTAGCAACTATCGGAGATACTCTGCCGTTGTTGGCAAAGTTTTTGAGTGATTTAAGCATAAAGACAAGACCAGTATGTTTTATGTAGTTTTGAATATTTTTGCAAATACTATCAAAATCCATACCGTCTTTTATAAATTCTTCTATCTTGCGGATAACCAATGTAATTTCAGGCCCTGCTGATAGTGTATCAAGGACGAAAACACGCTTGCCTTCGTTTTCTGATTCATAAAGTTGCTTTGCGGTGTTGGCGGAATTATAACTGCCCGACAGAGCGCTGGTTATTGTGACACAGATGATATCGTCGGCATCACCAAAGGCGTCCAGCCAATCGCTCGGATTTGGACAGGAGGTTTGCGAACGGTCTTTATATTGATTAAAGAAATTTGCCATTTCTTCCACATCAAGATTTTTGTCATCCACAAATTCTCTTTCCGCAGTAATAATTTTCATAGGTGAAAATGCAAAATCTGCATAATCAAGTGTTAAAAGGTCGGAGGATGAATCCGATACAATTCTTAATTTTCTCATGAGTGATGCTCCTTTTTTATGTACTCAACATATTTATAATTGCTGTTTTTGCTACGCTCTGACATTATCGACCGAATTTCACTGTGTAGATTAGCGGTTTTCTCCCTTGTATTATCACCTTGCGGATAAAAAGGCCCGTCAATATAAACCTCCATAATCGGCCGCTTGAAAAATTTTGCTTTGCGGTATGTAACCGTCATTGCAAAAGCGGGTATATCAAATTTTATCGGAAATTTGAATGAGGTATCAGGGAAAGGGCGTATATCGGTATAATATTCCCATACATGTGCTTCGGGATAGATAACAATGGGGTGGCCTTTTTTAAGCCTTTGTTCCATCGCTTTGTTCAGTTCTTTCATTCCGTGCAAAGAATCAACAATTGGCAGCGCCCCTAAAAAAGGCAGAATTCTGCCTATGACCGGAATGCCGTAGTTGGCTGTGCTGACTACGGTATAAATTCTTTTAGGCAATACACAGAGCGCAGGTATAAAAACATCGCCGACAGGCTGGGTGTGATTGCCGTAGACAAAGAAGCCGCTTTTCATACCTTTTAGATTTTTTCTGCCTTTTACCTTCATATGCAAAAAGAATCTGCAATAAGCACCGCCGAAAATTACCGCCAAGCCGTAAATCAGACCGGACAAAAACTTGGATACAAGATCTGTCCGCACCCATTTATAATCATTAGGCAACTTAAAATTTTGATTTGCGCTTTCTTCAAAATCGTCAGCAAACGAGGAATAATGTCTTACTTCTTTCATAGCGTCTCTTTCCAACCGGCTATATCTGAGCTATCAAAGGTATAGGTCAATTCCTTACCGTAAACGCTCTCGTAGCAGTTCTTTTTAAGGGTATAATCCGTAACGCCAAGCGCCTCGGTGTTTTCTTTAACGGTTTTGCTTTGGTCGGGATATAACACATCCAAAATATGAAGTATATATTTAACCTTTTTAAACTCGGCAGTATCATCCTCATCCATATCCACAATCTCAACAAAGCAGGATATGATAGGTACATTAAGCTTGGCAGCGTAGAAATATGCGCCGTTTTTCGGTGGACGGGGCTTGCGATAATTAAACCACATTTCCTGTTCGGGATATAAGAGGATGGCGTGTTTTTTGTTAACCAATCGCTCTTTCAGAATAGATAGAAAATCTCTTGCTAAATAGCGTGGATCTGTCGAGATAGGAATCGTATCGGCATAATTCATTATATAGCCGATAATCCCCGTCATAGCAAAATTGGAGGTTTGGCTTATGATACCAAGCTTTCTTCTGCCGAGTGTATTCGTTAAGTGGCGAATGACGGTGTTTTCAAGGGGACTAAAGTGGTTGCTTGTAATGAGCACCCCACCCAAGTCCTTCGGAATTTTTTCGAGGCCTATAATTTCGGTGTTTTTGTTAATTATTTTTGTGGCTGTTTTGGCAAGAGAAACACCAAATGCGGTCTTTGTCTTAAAAGTCAAACTGCTTCTATTTTCAAGATAGGCATCCGTAATTTTTCTGCTTTGCTCGGCTGTGAGTACCGGATCATTCAGCTCCACCTTATTATGAAACTGACCGCTTTCAGCAAAAGATTTTATGTTTTCTATAACAGCCCTTCGGTTGTCGCCTATAATCATAATCGGATTTTCACTCCAGCATCAAAAAGTTTCTTAAATGTAATCTCGTTATCGGGAATCTCGGAGCCTCTGCGAACAAGCAATTCTAAACATTCACTGTCTGCCTTTTTCTTCTCCTCGGTATAAGCAGCTTTGTATGCCTTAATTTCATCCAAGTAACCGCTATCCTCGGCATATTTCCAAAACTCTTCCCCATACTGTATGCCGTCATAACACCACGGCTTTGAGAAAAGGTTATAGTGGATAAGTTTTGTATGCGCAAGGGGTGGTTTTGCATCGTTGGGCATCGCATCCCAAGACTCATCAAGATAATATATCTTCCCGTTGCACATTGCATTAAGATAATCTTGATCGGGGGCAATACTGTCAAAGTGATAGGTGTTTAACAGATTTAAGAAATGTCCCTCTAAATCGACCTCTCGCATCTGTTTGAGATTCATAAGCAAAACACCCGAATTGATATATTCGTGTTTGTTTACGCCCACTGCATTTTCCGTATATGCAACAAGCGGCGGTATATCGGCAATAGACAAATCGTTACAAGCGCCGATCAAATTGTCTCCGATTTCAATGTCATATAGCTCGGCTATATCGGAGGTCAGCACAACATCGCTGTCAATATAAATGCCCTTATCATACTGGGGGAACATCGCAGGGATAAATAAGCGAAAATAGATGGTAAGTGTGAAATAATCGCAGCGAAGGCGATTGCTCATACGGTCATCTAAAGCATCAAAATTTGCTTTCATAGGCGTAAGCGAAATTTTAAAGTTTTCAGTCTCAAGCGATTTTAATTTTGCAATATTCGTTTCATTAAGATCTTGATGCAAAACAATCGCATTATATCGTCTTTGGGGGTTGGAGTTTTTTATAGCAGAATTTAGTGCAACAGCCAAAAACGGTGCATAACCGTCGTCAATGGTAAAAAATATAGGAATTTCTCTGTTCATTTTCATTGCTCCTTTGATATTCTTCTATGATATCGTCAAACTCAAAGATTTTGAGTTCATTATGTAACTTGTCTGTGTGCCATGGTTTTACGGTGACCGCCTGTATATACGGAAAAAATTTAAAAAAGGTTGTAAAATGCTTAAATACCGTATCGGGTTTGATTTTTCCCTGTGCGTTATATTTGGCAGGAACTTTATGTTTGACAGCCAACTTATTTAGCGCTGATTGGTCGGGCATAAACATCTTTTTTTCACGACATAAGCTACGGCATTTTTCGAAAAGACCGCTTTTCCGTATGTTTGACATATTCATAAGCAGAACGCCGGAATTGAGATAATCGTGCTTAAAAATATTTCCGAAAAACCATTTCCCGTACCGATCAGGCACACCGGAAATTTCAATATCGGTAATATCCGAATAGTAAAATTCTTTAAAATCCGCACGGCATAGAATATCGGTATCAAGGTACAAAATTCTATCGGGAATTTCTGACACCACATCTGCAAATAACCGTAACATACACAGCGGTGTGAACCGTGTTCCCATATTTGCAAGTGGCAGGTATTGGCTAAATATCTCACTGATGTCGAGCAGGGTAACCTTGTTGCCAGAATTTTTATTTTCAATGGTCATTTGTAGTTTGTCTGCAAAGTTTTGCGGTATAGCAGTGTGCGTGCCTACACTTGCAGTGAGTATGTAAAAATTTATTGCTTCATTCGTGTTTTTGCAAATAGAAAGCGCTGACAAAAATATGCCTTCGCACACACCTTTGTCACCGCAAAAAAGGATATTCAAATCAGATTCCCTCCTTTACAAGATTTATTATACCTGTAGATATTTAAGGGGTAAACCTATCCTTCAGAGAACCCAATCTACATATAGAAGCCTGAGTCGTAGAATCGGTCTATAAGCAATTCTCCGTTTCGTAGAACACGCAAAAACGCCCTGTTTTCAAGCAAAAACAGGGCGTTTTTATATGTGCTTTATTTTCTTCTTCTTGGCTTTTTGATAAATGACCACAGGATGATAACAATCTGTCCAAACAAACCTAAAAGATAGATGAGAGAAACATTAATTTTGAAATATAAGAAAGTGATATGTATTGCAGCTAATATCGACCAAATGAGTGCCGAAATGATAAAGTAGTTATGCCTTGGATTAAACCAAATGGAGTTGAACACTAACTTTACGATCAGCACGATCGGTAGCGCATAAACAAAATACAGCCATTGGAATGTAGCCTCTTTTGTAATCAGTGAGGTGATAATAAAGGCGAAGATGGCAATAAACAAGGCCACACTTTCGGAAATATAGGAAATCACTCTGCGATTATATTTCGTTTCCTTTTGCTTGTTTTCCTTGACCGTCTCCTCAATGTTCTCTGTTCTAACTAAGTAATCCAGAGAAACGCCAAATAGATCTGCAATATCCACAAGAACAGCTATATCAGGTGACGATTCAGCTCGTTCCCATTTTGAAATTGTTTTGTCAGAATAATTGAGTTTCTCCGCAAGCTCCATCTGAGTCATATTATTAAGAAGTCTGAGCTCGGTTATATTTTTAGCAACTATGCTTTTAATATCTTCCAAAGGATTACCTCCTAACGCAAAAGTACAGTAGCATTATACACCAGTTTCGCTAACTTTGCAAGCACTTGTTGACATTTCAACAAGTTTATGTTATATTTGTTGAGGTTTCAACAAGCGAGACGGAGGGTTTGTTATGAAAGAAAGATTTGAAACTTTTACTGTGCTTATTAACAGAATCAGTCGTAATATTCGTAAGATAAAAAATCAGAAAATGGCAGAATATAATTTGAGAAGTTCCCATATTTCCTGCCTTTACTATTTGTATTCAACCGAAGGTCTTACGGCAACAGACCTTTGTGAGCGTTGCGAGGAAGACAAAGCAACCATATCCCGTGCTCTCGATTACCTTGAAACAAACGGCTATCTAACCTGCAATTCTAAAAACGTAAAGCGTTATAAAAGTCCGCTTGTGCTCACGGATAAAGGTCTCACTGTTGCGAAAAAGATTGCCGATAAAATTGACGGTGTTCTTGAAGAAATCAGTGTAGGGCTTACCGAAGAAGAAAGAATTTCTTTCTATCGCAGTCTCTCGATTATAAGCGAAAGCTTAGAAGCCGTTTCCAAGAACAGTGAAAAATAAGGAGAAACAGATTATGAAAGCAAAAATTATTGTAGATTCAACCGCCGATCTTATGCCTGAATATAAAAACCGTGTAAGTGTTGTACCGCTTACTGTGCATTTCGGGGATCAAGAGTATATTGACGGCATAACCATTGACCATAATACATTTTATGAAAAACTTGTAGAAGACGATGTACTTCCTACTACGAGCCAAGCCACTCCCGATGCCTTTGTGAAGGAATTTGACAAGGTAAAGGAAGCCGGTGAAAGTGCTGTCGTTATTACTCTTTCTTCAAAACTTTCCGGTACTTACCAAAGCGCAATGATTGCGGCAGCAGAATATGAGAATATTCACATTGTCGATAGCGGTACTGTTGCTATGGGCGGCGGAATATTGGTGGAAATGGCGTTGAGGTTTTTAGACGAAGGCTTGGATGCTAAAACAATTGCCGAAAAATTAGAGGAAGAAAAAAAGAAAATTGTTATTGTGGCTCTTGTGGATACACTTGAATACCTCAAAAAAGGAGGGCGTGTTTCCAAAGCTGTAGCCTTTGCAGGCGGAGTACTTAACATCAAGCCCGTTCTTTCGGTTATTGACGGCGAAATCAATATGCTTGGCAAAGCACGTGGCTCTAAAATGGGAAACAATCTGCTTGTTCAGGAAATTGAAAAAGCAGGCGGCGTAGATTTTTCAAAGCCGGTTCTTCTTGGGTATTCAGGTCTTTCCGATGCATTACTGCTAAAATACATCGAAGATAGTAAGCATATTTGGGATAAAGGACTCGATGCAGTTCGTTATACTACCATCGGTAGTGTAATTGGCACACACGCCGGTCCCGGTGCAGTAGCAGTGGCATTTTTTAAAAAGTGATAGTCAAAGCCTCTTTGGAAACGCAGTAAATTCTTCATTTCCAACGGGGCTTTTTTGTTTTATGGATGATATATCCCTTTCTTTTTCAGCTTTTCCCGCATCTTATCAATTCCCTTGCGGTAGATGTTCTCTGCCGCTTCTGCGGAGGATAGCTCGTTCTTATAAGCAATCTCTTGGAATGTGTGCGGTCTGAACTTGGGACTTTTCATACTGTGGCAATCGGGGCAGAAACCAATGTGGGAGCGTATGACCTCACGTTCACGGTAGGAAAGCTCGTCTAATGCACCAAATACAGCTTCGCTCCGTTCCTGCCGTAGAAGTTCCCCACAAGGCTCAAAGGTATAATCGCAAGTAACATCCTCTCGGCCTTCCTCACTGTCCTCATCAGCATAACTGCGGTAAAAATCCACAAACTGCATATTGTGAAAGCCGCTTCGCAGGATCTCACTTACCGTCTTTTCGGACAAACCCACTTCATCGGATATTCTTTTCAGCATTTCGGGATCATTCTTGCTGTTGTATGCGGCGTACAGACGCATAATATTACGAAGATTTTGGTATTCATCATCACTTTGTACCGTAAAACCGGTGCGCATTGTGCGGATATAATTATGAATTTCCTCCCACATAATACGTGTTTTGTAGGTTATAAATGGTGTGCTGCAGTTAGGCGGATATTTCTCCAATGCCCGCAGAATACCAAGTACACACGCTTCCTTTATATCAAGGAAATGCCCGAACATCGCATACCGCTGTACAATGCCCATAACGGTGGTATTAAGCGTTGGCTCATAGTAATGCAGAAACCAAGACAGATATTTTTCATCTTTTTCGGCAAGGTATAAATCAATATATTCCTGTAGATCGTCTGTTTTCGGCGGTGCCGGAGAAAGACGGTAGATATATAATTCCTTTTGCCATTCTTTCACGGCACTCACCTCCAATCTGTTATATTGCCGTTATTACTTTAATCGTTTATCGGTCAGCGCATATAACGCTTCCCGTGTCATATCCCTTTTGAACTGCTCGACGGTGTACCCGTCGCCGTGGATTGCCAATGCTTTCAGCTCGTCTGCAATCTCTTTTGCCGCCGTTGCAAATTCTTTTGTGATCGTGCCTTTGGACAGCTCGGCTCGGATGCAGTTGCAACGCTTTTTATGGATGCTCAGTATCGGGTGGGCATCCACCTTTTCTTTTTTACCCATAATAACGGCGTACTGCCTGCAAGTCATCTTGTCGCCGTTATACTCATAGGGGGCTATGCCGTTGCAGTATTTTTGCCTACGGGCAGAGGTCATAAGAAAATACTTTTTGCAGATCTCGCATTGTCTTGGGTAATGCCCGTGATGCAGACCTTCAAAGAAATCCGTAATTACAAAGCTATAATAATTTTCAAAATATAAGCGCCGTGCCACCGTTGCGGTTTTACTGCGGCTGGACTTCTTAATCCCCACATATTCCGTTTCCACGGGAAATGCTACCGAACCGAATATATCAAGTGCTATGGGGAGCAGGTGTTCCTCGTTGAATTTTTCAGCTTCGTCTATGCGGGAAACAAACTCCTGCAGTCCGTGGAAGGCGTTGCGCATATCCTCTTTCAGATCGTTGTAAAAATCCAATGTGAAGAATACCTCATTAAGCAAGTCCCGTGTTTCCGCCATAAATTCCTTATCATAGGACGTTGGAACACGGTCAAGCAAAGCCTGCTCATCGGTCATATTGTAAACATCTGCCTTGCGCCGCCAATATTCTGTTATCTTTTTATGATTTTCTTCTGTAAAGAGCTTTGCCACACGCTCCCGTTCCGCTTTGGTATCGAGCATATTGAACGGACTCAGCCAAGGGAGCGCCTTAAAGATATGCTGCATACGCTCAGCGACTTCAAGGAAATCCTTTATATCCATATATCCGATTTCAAGGGTTCTTTCCAAATGCCAGTTATCTGTTGTAAAAATCGCAATGCGGGCGGCGGTGTCGTTTTCATAATACTGATTCAGCAGATGGGTGGCGAAATATCCAGCCTGATACACCTTGCCACCGATATGCACTCTGCCGTCACGGTAGTCAGCGGTAAAATATTCAACCTTTTCACGCATAGTTTCTTACCCTCCATCCTAATTCTAACATATCAAGTGTCCAATAAATGTCCCTTTGCAAAAATTAAATAAATTCAAAAAAATCTTTGAAAATTTCAGTTGCAACATCATTTTAGAAGTTTGCATTTTATATAGTATATCATAAAAACGCTGTGTTTTCAATGGATTTGGAGCAGTTGCGTCAATCGTTTTGAATGAGTTGCGTAATACTTGCTGTTTTACCTTCATCTCCCTATTCTATAAAGTAGAGGGAGCGAAAACCTCACAAATCACGGGCACAGCCGTCGGGAAACCGGCGGCTTTTTTGTTGCCCGAAAATAGAAAGGAGGAAATGACTATGTTGAAGATCACATCAAAGCAAGCGGATAAGGTTCACCGCCTTGTTAAGACCTGTTGCGCTAACTGCGACAAGGACGGCAACTGCATTTTGCTTGACGATGGAGAAGCACACCGCTGTGTGCAGCTTATCTCTATCTACGGTATCTATTGCAATTATTTCAAAGAAGCGGTACTGCCCAGCGACAGAGAACTGTATGAGCAAATCAAGAAAATCAACAAATCAAAGTAAGAAAAGGAGAAATGTAAAATGAAGAAATTTAATGAAATGTACGTTATCGGTATCGACCACGGATACGGGAATATGAAAACGGCGAACTGCTGCTTTCCTACCGGAGTGATGAAAAGCGATACCGAACCCACCTTTGTCAGCGACCTGCTTGTATGGAACGGCAAGTATTATTCCATCGGTGTTGGTCATAAGGAATTTACGGCGAACAAGTTTAACGATGAGGACTATTACGTTCTCACCCTTGCCGCTATTGCAAGAGAACTCAGACGGGAGCGCATTGCCGATGCCAACGTGTTCATCGCCGCAGGACTGCCCTTAACTTGGGTAAGTGAGCAAAAGGCAGATTTCAAGAAATATCTGCTTCAGCACAGTGAGGTCAGTTTTGCTTTCCGCAATACCGATTACCGCATTAAAATTGTCGGTGCGGAAATCTATCCGCAGGGGTTCGCTGCCGTTGCCGAAAAGCTCGGTGATTTTAAGGACGTAAATATGCTCTGCGATATTGGTAACGGCACTATGAATCTGCTTCGTATTGTAAACAAGAAACCCGATGCACAGCGAATATTTACCGAGAAGTATGGCACTCATCAGTGCGCCCTGCTTATTCGTGAGCAGATGATGAAACTGCACCACGCCGCCCTTGATGATACCATCATTACGGAGATCTTGAAGAAAGGCACGGCGGATATTGACGGAGAGTACCTTGATACGGTTATCAAGACCGCAAAGGAATACACCGACGGTATCTTCCGCCGTCTGCGTGAACACGAATACGATCCTAAACTGATGAAACTTTACGTGGTCGGCGGCGGTGGTTGCCTTATCCGCAATTTCGCTGATTATGATGCAAACAAGGTTATTATCAACGAGAATATTTGTGCTACTGCAAAGGGATATGAGTATATGGCACTCGTCACTCTTAACAGAAATGGCGGTGTGGTATGAACGTTAAAAATGTAAAAATCCGCTTTAATTTAGATAAGGAAAATGACCGCAGGGCGTATGACTATCTGCAAGGCGCAGAGAAATCGTACAGTAAGGCGGTCATTTCTGCTATATGCGGATTTATGGAACTGTCCGAAAGGACGGCAGTCGAAGATGCTTTCCTTGAAAGAGTTATATCCACCATCCGAGAGGAAGTTGCAAAAAGCAATCCTCTTGGCGGCTTATTACAGTTTGTGCAGACACCCTCTGCACAAACACCCGCCGAAAAAGAAAACAATGCCGAAACCGAAGAAGCGGTGCTCGATTTCCTTGACAGCTTCTAAGGTGTCACTTATCCCTGCTTCTGACGGTACTGTGATGGCAATATCCAAGGAAATTGCCCCCACTAACGACAATGACTCCACTATTTCGTAATACTGACGGCACTCACAATAAAAGTAATGTCAAAAGCGCAGATAAATGGAACTTTTGAAGGGTTTGCACTGATAAGAACGGTATGAGGTCGCTCCCTCACGGTGCAAGTCACGGAGAATGGAAGATATACGCCAAAGGGCGTGTGTCTTACACCGTAACAAGCAGGGAACTTGTACGGCAAGTTCCAAATAAACAGTAAGCGTTTCCGCCTACTATTCGCCTTTAGGGGACACCCCTAATACCCCGATTACAGAAAGAAGGTATGTATATGAATAGAAACCCAAAAGAAAAGCCGTGTCGGTTATATCTTCGGGTATCTACGACGGAGAAAAAGAAGATCACCGAACTCGCCAACTGCTGCGGTATTCCCGTAGCTGAATATCTCCGCAAACGGGCATTGGGTTACACTGTGAAAGCAGTTGTTCCCGATGCCTTTTATGTTTTTAACGAAAAACTGAGCGAACTGCTCAACCGTGATTTATCTCCCGAAACCGAAGCGGCGGCGCTGAAGCTTTTTGATGATATTTATGCAGAAATCAT
The DNA here is from genome assembly GCA_045541735.1 of Eubacteriales bacterium. Taxonomy (GTDB): domain Bacteria; phylum Bacillota; class Clostridia; order Oscillospirales; family CAG-272; genus RUG12395. The sequence continues at coordinate 1,645 of JAZQJQ010000038.1, read as the reverse complement.
AGATACGCCAAAGCAGAGTAAAAAAGAAATCATACGGGAGGTGGCACAATGGCAAGTACAGGCTTCTGGCCCGTCAAGTCCCGATTAAAGGAAGTAATCGACTATGCGGAGAACCCCGATAAAACCACCGATAAAAAGTTCTTGGACGAGGACTTGTGGGCGGCGCTTCGTTACGTGGAGAATGACCAAAAGACCGACCAAACAATGTATGTGTCGGCTATCAACTGCCCGAAGCAGAGAGCCTATCAATGTATGATGGCAACCAAGCGGCGGTATGGAAAGTTCAGCGGCAACGTTGCTTATCACGGGTATCAGAGTTTTGTTGCAGAAGAAGTCACTCCCTCTGAAGCACACCGTATCGGTATAGAAACGGCAAAACGGATGTGGGGAGCAAATTACGAGGTAGTTGTTACCACCCATCTAAATACGGATAACATTCACAATCATTTCGTGATAAATTCCGTTTCTTTTAAGACGGGCAGAAAGTTTGAAAACCATATCCGTGACCACGTGGAGCTTCGGCAGATCTCCGATGCAGTTTGCAAGGAGCACGGAAAGTCCGTAATACCGTTTACGCATTTTTACGGCAATAAGAAAGCGTATTGGGTACAGAAGTCCGGCAAGCTCACCCATCGGGATATGCTGCGGCTTGATGTGGATGAAGCCATCGCTAACAGCGGCAGTTTCAAAGAAATCGAGTATTGTATGAAAAATCTCGGTTATCGCTTTGAATGTGACTTTTATTACGAGCATCCTTCCGTTATTGCAGACGGATGGAAACGAGCAATTCGTATTAGTAGTTTGGGTGAGAACTACACCAAAGAACGCATACGGGAACGATGCCGTGAAAATCAAGTCGGACCGATTATGAACACCATTTATAATGCTCCATATAAGCGAAAACCTCTGCTCGTAATTGAATACGAATGGCGGCAGTTTGAACGTATGGATACCATACAAGTATTGTTTGCTCTGTTCATCGAACTTCTGAAAATATGCACGGGCAACAATATTGAAGAAAAACACAACCGACCTCTCTCACCGATGATGCGGGCAGAGGTACAGAAATTAGATAAATATATCGAGGAATACAAGCTCCTTTGCGACAACCACATTGAGTCGCCAAAGGAGCTTTTGTCATTTCAAGAGAATTTATCTGCCCGTATCTCAGAATTGGAGCAGGAACGGTATGCAATTCGCTTGAAACTCCGCCGTGCAATAACACCCGAAGAAGATGCCGCATTAAAGGCACAGGCAAAGGAACTCACCAAGCAGATTACGCCTTTGCGAAAAGAATTAAAAGTCGCTCGGCGCATCGAGGAGCATATTCCCAAAATTCACGAGCTTCTTGAGCAGGAACGCAATATCGAAATGAAACGAAATAATTTGATTAAAAAGAAAGAACGAGGTTATGAACGATGAAAAATACTAAGAAAAATATCTCTATCGAGAAATTACACCCCTTTGAGAATCATCCCTACAAAGTGCAGGACAACGAGGAAATGGATGTCCTTGCCGAAAGTATCAAGATGCACGGCGTTGTATCTCCAATCATAGTCCGCCCCTTGGAGAACACCACAGATGAATATGAGATCATATCCGGTCACAGACGGGTTATGGCAAGCAGAAAGGCAGGGATCACCGA
>JAZQJQ010000037.1:0-2976 GCA_045541735.1 Eubacteriales bacterium | reverse complement strand
ATGTAGTTGGAGAAATAAGGAGTACCGTACTTTGCAGTCATCTCGAAGAGCAGACGGTTGTTCTCTGTGTCGGACCAGTCGAAATCGCGGGTAATGGAATAGGTGGGAATGGGATACTGGAATCCGCGGCCGTTCGCGTCTCCCTCTATCATGGTCTCGATAAACGCCTTGTTGACCATATCCATTTCCTTCTTACAGTCGCCGTAGGTAAAGTCCATCTCCTTACCGCCGACTATAGCGGGCTGCTCCGCTAAGTCTGCGGGTACGGTCCAGTCGAGAGTAATGTTGGAGAAGGGTGCCTGAGTACCCCAACGGCTGGGAGTGTTAACGCCGTAAATGAATGACTCTACGCACTTTTTTACCTGATCGTAGGAAAGGTTATCGACCTTTACAAAGGGCGCAAGATAAGTATCAAAGGAAGAGAATGCCTGAGCGCCTGCCCACTCATTCTGCATAATGCCGAGGAAGTTTACCATCTGGTTGCAAAGAGTTGCAAGATGGCTTGCAGGACTGGAGGTTATCTTGCCTACAACGCCGCCGAGACCTTCCTTAATAAGCTGACGGAGAGACCAGCCTGCGCAATAACCGGTAAGCATTGCAAGATCGTGGATGTGAATATCTCCGCCGGAGTGTGCCTGAGCTATCTCGGAATCATATACCTCGGAAAGCCAGTAGTTTGCGGTAATGGCTCCGGAGTTGGAAAGGATAAGTCCGCCAACGGAATAGGTAACTGTGGAATTCTCCTTTACACGCCAGTCGGTAGCCTTAACGTACTTGTCCACAAGCTCCTTGTAGTCAAGCAGAGTTCCGCTGATGTTACGAAGTTTTTCGTGCTGACGGCGGTAGAGTATGTACGCTTTTGCAACGTCGGAATATCCTCCCTGAATAAGCACGGTCTCAACACTGTCCTGAATATCCTCGACCGCAACGAGTCCGTCCTTTACCTTGGGTTCGAAATCCGCAGTAACCTTGAGAGCAAGGAAGTCAATTACACTGGTAGCATACTGTCTGTCGCAAGCATCGAACGCCTGAGAAATTGCGTTGGAAATCTTCGAGATATCAAAATCGGCAATTCTGTTATCTCTTTTAATGACCTGATACATAAAAAGTGTTCCCTTTCTGTTAAAATCTAATCGCATGACTAAATCATAACATACAGGGGAACACTTGTCAACGGATATCACACAATATATTGGGTGTCAAAATAGACAAAAATACTATATATAGTTTTTACGCTGTGTTTCATATTCCTCTAATATCGACATTTGATACAACCTTTGAAACCGCTTCGCACAAGGCTTTGAGCTCATTTTGGCTGTACTCCGCGCAAGGGGCACCGATAGTGTCGCCGCTGTCCTTATACGCCTGCAAAAAGTACGTTGCATCCTTGGGAATAAGCGAAGCGGCGCCGAGAAGATCTTCTTTCGTGTGGTAGTCCTTGGTCACGGTCGTGCGGAATTCATATTCAACCTTTCCCTCGGCAAGAATGGCGATACTGCGCTTTACTGCATCCATATCTACGTATCTGAGTCCGCAGGTCTCGGCGTATCTCAGCTCGGAATTTTTGATATCCATCGCAACGTAATCGCAAAGACCTTCTTTAATTACATATTGAAGCCTATCGGGGAAAAATCCGTTTGTATCCAGCTTTATCGGATAACCGAGCGCCTTCACGGTGCGCAGAAGCTCAAAAACCGAATCGTCAAGCAACGGTTCTCCGCCGGTTATTGCAACGCCGTCAAGTATGCCCTCGCGTTTTCTTAAAAACGAGCAAAGCGTTTCAAGCGATACAGACGGCTCCGGCGCTCTTGTTACAAGTCCCGCGTTGTGGCAAAAGGGGCAACGGAGATTACAGCCGTGCAAAAACACGGTGCATGCGACCTTCCCGGGGTAATCAAGCAGGGTAAGTTTTTGTATAAATTGTATATTCACTGCTCTTCCCCCTTCTCCTCGCCGGAAATCTCTTCCGCAAGTGTTTTTTTATCTTTTCTTATCTTCCAGGCAAGCGCAGCCCAAGCAATGATAATTGCCTGGCACGGTATTCCAAGTATGTAAAAAAGCCAGAAGTTGGTTCCGAAAGTCAGAAGCGTTACGTGCAGCGATGTAAGAACAGTCCACATCAAAGCAGAAATGATAATGAAATTAAACCGCCCGCGAAACCAACAGGAGTTAAGAACGAGCCAAACGATAAAACTTGCGGGAATACAGTAAATAAAGGCGAGCCAATTTTCCCCTCCACCGACGGCATCAAGAAGCACAAAAGCAACAGTGCCCACAAGCCAGACAAGCAAGACCGACATACACACAAAAATAATATGTGTCACATCCACGCGTGATCTTTTTGGTTCTTCGTTTTTTTCTTCTTTTATAGGGAAAGCCGAATCGCCATGGTCGGTGATAAGGTAATCGACCGTGACTTCAAAAAGCTCAGCCACCGCTTTTAGCACGGAAATATCGGGAACGGACTCCGCACGTTCCCATTTTGATACGGCTTTATCGGAGTAATTGAGCTTCTGCGCCAAATCAAGCTGAGTCATGGAAGCGGCGCGGCGAAGCTCAGTTATATTTTTAGCTATGATAAGCTTTAGATTCTCCATAGATACACCTCGCGTACGGAATATACAGAGTTTACCACAAAAACACCCGTTTTTCAAGCCTTTAAGTGTCATTTTGTGCATCTTTTCTACCGCTCTACCGTTGGTAGAATTAAAATTCTACCGCTAAACGGCGTGTAAACACGATGAATAGAGCGCCTATACTGCCGGTCGGTTGACCCTTATCAACATCTCGGTTTATAATTGCAATGTAATAAAACCACAAGGAGATATTATGAACGCTAAACAAAAGAAAAGGACGACCGTCCCAATATTCTTCGCTGTGGACGACAACTACGTTCCCTACCTTGCGGTGGCTATAAGCTCACTTGCCGACAACGCAAGTCCCTCTTTCGACTATCGCATACATATATTGATAGAC
>JAZQJQ010000036.1:0-4687 GCA_045541735.1 Eubacteriales bacterium | reverse complement strand
GATTTTGCCGGATTGGAAGATCATGATACATATAGTTTGATTTCCAACACCGTAGACATAAAGAACCCAACGCTCACCCTCACTGCCGAGGTCGAAGCACCCGAACCCGATCCCGAACCCGAGCCTTCTGTTCCCACCGATGCAGTTGTAACCTTCGAGGTAGTAGCTGATGATTACTACAACGTAGGCGACACCATTACCGCTACGATCGTAGCAACTGCTTCCGAGGATATCGACGTATATTCGGTCAACTTCGAGCTTGTAGTTCCTGCTGACCTTAATATGGTTGAGGATTCCCTCGAAGCAACTGCGAAAACCGCAGGCGCGGAAATAAATGGTAAAAAGTTCGCGTGGTTTGCTGAAGACGAGGCAGATAAGCTCGCAATTACTACTAACGGTGTGGAGATTGCGACCGTAGAGTTTACCATTGAAGAAAACCCCGATGCAACAGCAAACATCACCGTTGATCCCGAAAAGGTAGGGCTCAACAATGGGAAAGTTGAGGCAGATGCCTCCGCGCAGACTCTTGAAATAGACCTTTACGATATCGAGATCACCGTTATCGGTGAAAATACCACTCTTGCGTCTGGTGTAGACCTTTATGCGAAGTACAACGAGGCTAATCTTTACACTGATGAAGCTCGTACCGAAGAAGATTTGTATGACCTCGCGACCGAGCTTGAGGCTAACGAGGGCTATGCTATCGTAGGCTATGAGTTCGATAACGGAGAAGGTGCAGAAGAAATTGACCTTGACACCTTCAAATTCACCGAGAGCGGTACTCTTACAGCTATCACCGTAGCAGAGGTTACCGTTACCGTCGAAGCAGGCGAAAACGGTACTGTAAACGGCTACACCGATGCGCTGGTAGAGCTTCCCGCACAGACTCTTGGCGATATCCTTACAAATAACGAAATTACCGTTACTCCTGCTACTAACTACGAGTTCGTAGGCTGGTTCGATGAGAATGATGAAGAGGTTGCGCTTGGTACCAAGATCAACGAAAACATCACCATCCATCCCGTATTCGAGGGTGTTGACGTTAACGTAACTTCCGCATACCTCAACTTCTTCAAGGACACCGAGACCATCGAGAATGCTGACACTATCGAGGTTACCGTTGCGAAGTTCGCTAACAACCTTCAGGTAACCGTTGAGCCTATCACCGGCTACTTCCTCGAGAAGGTAACCTATACTCAGGGCGAGACAGAGACCGAAATGGCGGCACAGTCCGGCAACGTATACGCTTCTCTTACGACACTCGGTTCTGTTGAACCTATCACCGTAACCGCATACTACAGCAAGCTGGTTACTGTTGAGTTCACTGCAAAGGCAGATGTTGCAAAGTTTGCTGACGGCGCACAGCTTGAGTTCTACGCTAAACAGTACGAAGGCAAGCTTTACACCGATGAAGCTTGTGAGACAGAGGCAACCGAAGCTAACATTCCTACATTCACTTACCTCACAAACGAGGAAGAGGGCTACAAGTCCATAGCAATGGCAGACGAGGAAGCATGGCTCATCGGCGAGACCGACTATGCTAATGCAGACCTTCTTACCTTCGAGTATACCGAGGATAATACCGAGATCATTCCCAACTCCGACACCGAGTACAGACTTACATTTACTTACACACCCGGCGGCGTTATCACCGGTCTTAACGGTGCTACTGATGACGTTGTATTCTGGGCAAAGAAAGACACAGCAATGACCGATATCGCTGTTCCTACCATCAATACTGTAAATGACGATCAGTACGAAACCGAGTTTACCGATCTTCCCACAGCAGTTGAAGGTGCGGAAACATATACTGCTGCTGCAACTCCCAAGTCTTATGACGTAACTCTTGAGAACACCGACGGCAAGCTTGAAATTGACGTTACCGAGGGTACTTACAGCCAAGATCTTGAAGTTACCATCAGCATCAAGGCGGAAGCTGAAAACACCGGCTACATCGTTCCCGAAAAGGTTACCTACAAGGTAGGCGACGGCGAACCCGCAGAACTCGATGTAGTTGACGGCAAGTTCACCATCCCCGGCGCAAACATCACCGATGACATCACCGTAACCGCAGAAGCAATTAAGGACACCTTCGAGCTTACCGTTCCCGCAGGCGTTATCGTTAACAACACCGCAGCAGAGGGAACTGTACAGTATCAGGTAGGCGACACCGTAACCGTTGAGATTGCTGACGGTACACTCGTTTCCGGCATCACCTACACAGTTGACGGCGTTGAGGGTACTAACGTAGCTGCTTACGCAGACGGCAAGTACACTCTTGATCCCACAAAGCTTGTTGGCAACGTTACCATCACCGTAACCACCCTTGAGGTAACCTTCGGTGAAATCACCGCAGACGAGTACGAGGCACTTGCAGGCGGCACAAAGATACTTCTTATAGAGGGTGCAGGCGCTGAAAAGGTAATTACTCTTGCAGACGAGACCAAGAAGGTATTCTGGTCCAGCAAGTATAATGCACACGTTGCAATAGTTTCCGCAACAGCATCCGATAACGACCTTGCAAACGGCATGACTGTTGCAGCAGGTACTCCCGATGCTATCGCATACGAGGGCGACGTTAACGCTTCCGGTGCAACTCTCGCGGCAGACGCGGCTTATGTAAGCTACATGCTCCACCAGAGTGGTGCTGACTTTACTGATATCGAGCGTCTTGAAGCAGACTTCAACGGCGACAGAACTGTAAGCACTGCTGACTGCCAGGCTATCCTTAACGTATACCTTGACGCACAGCAGGGTAACTGATAAAAAAGAGTATGAAACGCACAGTAAGTTTACTTATTACCTTCTTCCTTGCGTTTTCCGTAATACTGCCCGTACAAGCTGCGGGCAGTGCGGACTACGCCTTTGAGGTAACCGTCAGCGATTCCTCACCCGAGGTTGGCGATACCGTAAGGGTCAAGCTGACGCTGAAGAGTACGGATAATGAGGCATTTAATATCTGCGCAATGCAGAACTACGTCAATTTTGACACCGACAGCTTTGAGTACGTGGAGGACTCCCTTTCATGTGCGGACGAGTTTTCGGCAACAGCGCAGAACGGACGTGTTTTCGTTAACTGCTACGGTAAGGACATGGACATTGAATCAGGCTCTGTTACCGTTATGACCTTCGAGCTTAAGGTTCTGAAGGCAGGCGACAGCAGTATTACGAGTGACGGCACGGAGTTTTTTGACGAGGACCTTACGAGCTACGACTTTGAAACTCGCGATGTCACGGTAGAGGCTGTTGTTGAGGGCTCCGGCGGTGACGGCGGTGACGGCGATGATGAGGACGACGAGCCTTCATCACCTGCTCCCGAGCAGCGTTACGAAATTGAAGTTCCGAGAAGCGTCAAGGGCGGAGACATTGACGTATCAAAGACTAAAGCCAAGAAGGGAACGGAGATAACCATATTCACCGACCCAGACGAGGGCTATGAGCTTCGGTATGTTATGGTCCTCGACGAAGACGGCGACGAGGTAAGGGTAAGAGACGAGGATGACGGAATCTTCACCTTCAGAATGCCCGAATCGGACGTCAGAATCAGAGTGAGCTTCAAAAAGATAGGCTCAACCGATGAAGACGAGGATGAGACCGAGGAGCCTGTAACTCCCGTTGAACCACCCGTGCATGTATGCTATGCAGAAGCGTTCACGGATGTGAATACTTCCTTGTGGTATCACGAGGCTATAGATTTCGCTGTAGAAAACAAGCTTATGAACGGCGTATCCGACACCCTGTTCGTGCCTAACGGAACGACAACACGCGCTATGCTCGCAACAGTACTCTGGCGTATGGCAGGCTCTCCGAAGTCCGATGCGCAGATGATGTTCAGCGATGTCAAGCCTGGCGATTGGTACTACGATGCCATCCGTTGGGCGGCGGCAAGCGGAGTTGTAAACGGAATAGGCGGCGGACTGTTCGCTCCCGACCTTGCAATCACCCGTGAACAGCTTGCTACAATGATATACCGTTACGAAAAGGCTAACGGCGGTGGATTTGAAGAGGGTTGGACATATACTCTCGGATTCACGGATGCTTCAAGCGTATCCTCTTGGGCATACGAGGCTCTGTCCTGGTGCCACAAGAACAAGATCGTAAACGGTATGGGAGATAATCTCCTGCTTCCTCTCGGAAACGCAACTAGAACACAAACAGCACAGATGCTTATGAATTATCTTAATCTTGAATAAGGTTAGCGGAGCCGCCGAATTGGCGGCTCTGTTTTTTTGTTTTTGGGGAGGCAAATTACAGTTTACGCGCAAAGATGGATAGAATGGTGTATCCTATATGTGAACACATACCACTCGATCTATTTTTAGTGCAAAACTGTATTTTAACTACTTACAATCTATTTCTGTAAAAACTGAACTGAAAAGTAGATTGACAATCGAAGCTCGATTTGATATAATTGAGTCAACAAAATCTTCTTGCCGAAAGGAATAAGCATATGAACCTGAACGGAGCATGGAAATGTCACATTACCGACTACGGTGAGCATACATACGATATAGACGGACGTGTACCGGGATGCGTGCACACTGACCTTATTCGCGCGGGTATTCTTCCCAACCTTTTTTGGAGGACGAACAATGAGCTTGCCAAGTGGGTGGAAGCATGTGATGTCACTTATTCACGCACATTCACCCTTGAGTCCGTGGAGGAGAACACCTACCTAAGCTTCGCG
>JAZQJQ010000035.1:0-8312 GCA_045541735.1 Eubacteriales bacterium | reverse complement strand
ATTCAATGAACGTTCTCATAAACACCGCCGTGATTGACAAACAGTAAAAAATATGTTAATATGAATCGGTAATGCGAGTGAATAGTGAAGCGGTAACAAGTAAAAAACGGCGCGCTTCTTCATAAGCTCGCCGCTTTTTGGTGCTGGTGACGTGACTCGAACACGCGACCTGCTGATTACGAATCAGCTGCACTACCGACTGTGCTACACCAGCGTATTTGTTTATAACAACGGTATTATACATTGTCTTGCGCGTTTTGTCAAGGCTTAAAACGCAAAAACAGCTTGGAGTTATTATGGAGCTTTGCAACATTTCAACAATTAAAATGATACTTGAGCATCACGGATTAAAGATGCAAAAGTCACTTGGGCAGAACTTTCTTATCAACCGCGACGTGCCGTATAGGATAGCCGCCTCTGTAGAGAATGCGGATACCGTGCTTGAGATAGGTCCCGGTATCGGATGCCTTACGAAGGAGCTGTGCGAGGTCAGTGAACGGGTTATCGCCATTGAACTTGATAGAGGGCTTATTCCCGTACTTGGCGAGACTCTTGCGGATTACGATAACGTGACCGTTATAAACGATGACGTGTTGAAGGTGGACCTGCATACTTTGCTTGCAGATAAGGGAAGAGTAGCCGTGTGCGCGAATCTGCCGTATTATATAACAACGCCCATCCTGATGTACCTCATTGAGAGCGGACTTGACCTCTCGGGCATTACCGTAATGGTGCAGAATGAGGTGGCACAGCGCCTTGCCTCAAAACCCGGAAGTGCAGAATACGGTGCCGTCACCGTAGCCGTTGCCGCTTACGGAACGGTAAAAAAGATACTGCACGTACCTGCGGGTAACTTCTATCCCGCGCCTAAGGTGGACAGCGCGGTAATACAGATAGTGCCGCACGAAACACCCCTCTGCACGCCAAAAAGTGCGGAAAAATTCCGCGGAGTCGTGCGCGCCGCATTTGCTCAGCGCAGAAAAAAGCTTTCAAACGCTATATCCTCCGCTTATTCGAGCGTACCCAAGGAAAGGATAGCCGATGCGATCGAAAAGCTCGGCCTTTCCCCCGACGTGCGCGGCGAGCGCCTTTCCTGCAAGGAGTTTTCAGATCTTTCGGATCTTCTTTTTGATTAAAAAGAGACAAAGAATGCGCATAAAAAGCAAATATCCGCCCTTGATGCGTACATGTGTACGTCAAGGGCGGATTTTGTTTGGAGCAAAAAGGGTATCTTTAGTTAATTCAGTTCATATTTCGCGAGACGGGCGTCTATTAGGTCTTGTACGAATTGCGGTACCTTATCCGTGCGCGGATAGGTGTAGAATGTAAACGGCAGACCGTTGTATGAGCCGTCAAAACGGAAGGATATATCGGTTCTTGCTTTATCAAAAACTCCGCCGTAACCGCGATCTGATCCAACGGATGAATAGAAGCATTCGGAAAGCTTCTCTTTGTCAGTTTTGACGGTATATACGCTAAGCTCGGGTTCCAATGCTTCCGTCACTCTTCCGTCACTATACTTGTACAGTAGCTCGGAGGATACTGTCACCTGCTCAATATGCTCAAGCAGATATTCGGGAGTGCAGAACTCTTTTCCGAGAATGTCTCCGTCCGTAAGATATACAGGGAGAGAAACGTATCCGTCGTTTGCGGTGTAGTACTGAACGTATCCTATAGCAAAGCCGTCTGAGTATCCGTTAAGGAATTCCTTTGACCTGCGCTCTGCTATCTTTGCGGCGATGTCGCGCGTTATAAGTTTGTCGTTCTCTGTGTAAATGTTTTTGTATATGGGCGCGAAGTCATAATCGATATCAAGATAGCTTTCGTAGTACAGATAACCGTTGTCATCGGCAGGGAAGAGCCCCGCAAGCAGGTCGATGCCGTCCTTTGAGGAAGCGCGGATTGCTTCGTAGAGTATGTTTTCGCTCTCGGCATCAAAGGAATAATATCTTTCTATTCCGATGCCGAACTTGGGTTTTAGCGTAAATTTGTAGCTCTTGTAATAATTGTAAATCATATTGTAAGAGGAGATCGTGTATTCCTCCTCCGGAACTGCGATCTTTGTAAAGATACTTGCAGAGCCGAGTTCGCTTGAATTGTTCTTTTTGTCGATATATTCAAGCAGTTCGCCGCATTTTTCGGGATCCAGCTTAAGTTCACCGAACGGCTGTACTCTCACAGTGATGCTTGCGGTGTTATCCGGTGTATACTTGCGGTTTTCGATATTGCTTCCGACAAACAGAAAAGCAATAACGAAAAGTATAAGTGCCACGGTAAGGACGGAGGCGGCTTTTATACCCGTAAACAGCTTCTTGCCCGAGCGGTAGAGGAAGAGATTGAGAATAAGAAATACGACGAACACGCCCCAAACGATACCGAAAAACAGCCCAACGATACCGAAAAGCTCGTTGAAAAACAGAGCGAACAGTATTCCGGCGGGGATGAGTGCGGTGAGCTTGATGATCTCGCCAACTTTGCGGAACACAGCGCTTTCGCCCGAATTTTCCGCAGGACGCTTTTTAAGAATAAATGCCGCGGCAACGATAAGAAGTGCGGAAACGGCGATAATGATAACAGCTTCATACCAAGGGACAGATGCGTAAAAATCAATGTCCGTCACCTTAACAGTATCGGGGTAAGGTCTCGGATAGATATCTCCGATCCCGTCTTGCAGCATTACCATTCTCACAAGCGGCACCGTATACGTGACGAGGGCTTCGGATTCAAGCCAAGGCAGGTATGCATTGGGTGCGGTAAGGTTAAACATTACCCAAATGCAAAGCTGATATGCAGGCAGGATAAGAAACGTCCATACCGTCAGCAGTATGTTGGCACCTCCGCGCGAGGTAAGGCTTGCGGCAAATACAGTAAACGCATAGACCCAGAAATACATAAGGATCGTCTGTGCGCCAAGCTTGACGAACGCCGGTATTATCTCGAAAAATCCGAAATGAGGATTTGATGCGAATATGAATACCGAGACGAGCACGTTTATAAGGTATGCGGCAATAGCGGGAATGGCGCCGGTTACGGTTCGCGTAATAAACAATTCGGTACGGGTTACAGGGAGCGATAGATAGAAATATGCACTCTTTTTGTTGTGAAACACACTGAATGCGGCAACGCCCGCAATGATTCCCGCAGCAAGCATTACCCACATAGAAGCATACATCGGCGCAGCTATATCTCTCAGTTTTTCGGTACCGCTTATAATGCGTTCATATGAGTATCCGGTTATCTGGCTGAGCGAAACAACGGGAAGCGCCATAAACATAGCAACCGTCCAAAGCAGAAACTGAGTTCTTGTTTGAAGCAGCTCGCGAAGGAAGAATGAAGGGTTTTTGCCGGCTTTTTTAGCCGATAAGATGCTTAGCGTCATAGCCTTTTTCCTCCATTTCCGTAATAAATATCTCTTCAAGCGTTAAGGGGATGAATTCGTAGAAATCAGCACCCGCGTTCTCAAAAAAGCTCCTGCAAAGTGCTTCTTCGCCCGAAACTACGCAGTTAAGCATCGTTCCGCGCACAGAAGGCTGACCGAAGCGAAGCCCATCACACTCAAATTTTTCGGGCATGTTTTCAAACCTTGCCTGAACAGTGCGCACGTTATCCTTTAAGGTGTCTACTTCGCTTTCAAACAGCATTTCGCCCTTATGAAGCAGTGCAAGATGGTCGCAGATGTCCTCAAGCTCGCGCAGATTGTGAGAGGCAAGGACTACCGTCATATTCCTTTCTGCAACCTCTGCGGCTATAAGTCGCTTTACAAGCTGGCGGATAACAGGGTCAAGTCCGTCAAAGGTCTCGTCGCACAGCAGATAGTCGGGGTGTGAGGCAAGACCCAGAACAACGGAAGCCTGCTTTTGCATACCCTTTGAAAAGGTGTTTATCTTTCTTGCAGAAGGCAGTCCGAACTGCCCCGCAAGCTCCTCTGCGCGTTTGCGGTCAAAGCGCGGATAAACAGAGGAAAGATATGCAGCGTTCTCGCGTATAGTCGAATGCGGGAAAAAGAAATGATCGTCCGAAAGGTAAAACAGCTTGGATTTTGCTTCGGGATTTTCCCAAACGTTTTCACCGTCTGCAAGTATCTCGCCTTCGTCTGCGGCAAGAATGCCAGCTATCATACGTAAAAGTGTTGATTTGCCGGAACCGTTTGATCCGACAAGTCCGAATATGCAGCCGCTTTTCACGTTTGCAAAAAGCGCATTTACAGATTTGACGTTTCCGTACGATTTTGACAGATTTTTAATTTCAATCAATGTGCTACCTCCATTCGCGTTCGAGAAGCTCGCAAAGCTCCTCCTTGCTTACGCCCAGCAGCTTTGCCTGCCTTATGGCGTTCGTAACCGAGTTACATACCTCCGCCTTGGCAGAATTTGCCGCGGCGCTGAGATCGGATGAAATGAAGCTTCCCCTAGCGGGCAGGGAATAGATTATTCCGTCGCGCTCAAGCTCTGCATATGCTTTTTGTATTGTATTAGGGTTGATAGCAAGGTCGCAGGCAAGTGCACGCACGCTCGGAAGCTGTTCATCAGGCGCAAGTATTCCGCTCAGCGCAAGCTCTGTTATGTTGTGGCGGAGCTGTTCGAAGATCGGTGTGCGGGATTTTACGTCGATCGTTATTTTGCTCAATCCGTTCTCTCCTTCCTTGAAAACTTCTTGTATTAACTGTATTATTTGTGTTAGTACAGTTGCATTATAATATGCAGGAAATGACTTGTCAATACCTATAAAAGAAAAAACGGAGCCGCAAAACGGCTCCGCATACAGAATTTACATTTTGTTCATAAACCTATGCGCAAAATCGGCAATTAGCTTTGCCGTGCCCTCAATACCTAAGAGGGAAGAGTTTACGCAAAGATCGTAATATCTTGTGTCTCCCCATTTTTTGCCGGTGTAGAAATTATAGTAGGATGCGCGCTTTTTATCGCCCTTATTAATTTTGTCAAGCGCCTTCTTTTCGTCACAGCCGTCGTTTTCCATAACGCGGGCAACGCGGAATTCGGTATCGGCATAAATGAACACGCGGATGACGTTTTCCTCCTTTGCGAGGATATGGTCGGAGCATCTGCCGACAAAAACGGCATTCTCGCTTTTTGCGATTTTTTTAATAACTTCGGTCTGAGCGATATACAGCTTATCGTTTACGGGAAGATGATATCCGAGTCCCCCTGCGGAATAGTGCGCAGTGTTTGTAACAACGGAATAGAGCAGGCTCGTTGTGGGTTTTTCGTCGATGCTTTCCGCCGTTTCCTTGCTGAGATTTCCGTGCTCAGCGGCAAGGGTGATTATTTCATCGTCAAGAAAACGGAATCCAAGCTCCTCAGCGACGGCGCGCGCAATCTCCCTGCCTCCGCTTGCAAGCTGTCGTCCGAAGCAAATACTGTAAAACGGCATATCAGCACCTCCACTTTTTCTTTATTTTACCACAAACGGTCAAAAAAGTAAAGAGGGATTTTATTATCTTTACAACACCTTGCCGTCAAAGAACGTCTCTACCGTTTTTTTGCAAACGGCGGGACTGTAGCGCCAGCTGTCTATGTGTTCTGCGTTTTCAATTGGAAACGCAGGCAGCGGTCGGGGGGCATTTATTGCGGGACATTTATCTATTACAACAAGCTTTACCTTCATTTTTTCCGGTATCAGACTTTTTATATATACTGCGGCATACTGACCTTCCTCCAACGTATCGCAAGGTTCTGCAAGTCCTGCAAGGTTTGGGGTAAGCTCAATGAACGCACCATAGGCTTCGATGCTGCGTACGATTCCCGTAACTGTTTGCCCGACGGAAAAAAGCGCGGCGTTCTCTTCCCATGTTCCGCACAGCTCGCGCCTTGTGATAAACAGTCTGTCTGCGCTGTCGCGGTATTTTACTACTGCACGAATGCAGTCGCCCGGTGAAAAGCGTTCACGCGGGTGAGGCAGACGGGATACGGAAATGCAGTCGACCGGAAGAAGAGCGAAGCATCCGCAGCCAACGTCGCAGAACGCTCCGTAGCGCTCCGTGTGCGTCACTTTGCAGTCGATAACGTCACCGGCTTCGAGGCAGTCTATGTAATTATGCTTACATTCAAGCTGAGCCGCCCTGCGCGAGAGAATAAACAGCGGAAGTCCGTCCTCGGCTCTTTCCTCTCCTATTACTTTGAATGCAACAGCCTTGCCTACTCTGCCGATAACGCTTATCTCCTTGAATTTTTCGTCCTTGCCGAGAAGCACGCATTCTTCAAGGGGCATTATTCCGTGGGCATATGGACCGAGGTCTATCTCCAGGGAGAGTGCAGTGTTTGCGGAAATTGCAGGAGCTTCAAGGACTGTGCCGTTACGCATAGCGCGGCGCACACCGTCAGCGCTTGCAAGATGAATTCGGTTTTCCGTGCGGTGCAAAAGCTCTCCCTCGGGATAATAATGTGGTACGATCTTGTATTCCATTGGAGTATCCTTTCCTTTTCTACTTTGCTACACTCTATGCACGGACAAGACCGATTATGCCGACTCCACTAACTGAAAAGCTATTGCAAAAAGAAAAGATGCGTGTTAAAATGAATAGGTAAATAACTCCAATGGAGGTTACTATGAGTATTAAGAAAATAAGCGAGCTCAACAAGGTTCCGCAGGCACGCGACAGCCACGCAGAGAAGGAAAACAGCCGCCTTTCCCGTAATTACCGCGAGAAGGTGACGATGAAAGGCGAAAACTGCCCCGCAGTTTCCTATAAGGTGTACTACCCCCGCATAAAAAAATGCGCGGACGGTACTTATATTATGTTCAATCAGGATTCCCGCGTAAGCGCGTCGGTTTTCTACGCAAAGAGCTACGACGGACTATATTACAGTAAAAGGCAGCCCTTGTTTGCCGCTAAACTTACTGTGCGCGACGATGGTGAGGAGGATAAGCTTTGCTATGCTTCGTGCGATGCAATAGTACTGAAAAACGGCAAAATACTTGCCTTTGCCTCCTATAGATATAATAAGGGTTACGTGCTGGATGCCAAGTACAGCGGACTGCTTATGCGTGTGTCCGAGGATAACGGCTCCACTTGGTCGCCCGAGCGCCTTATATATCTCGGCAGAAACTGGGAACCGCACGCTATTCAGCTTGAAAGCGGTGAGGTGCAGGTATGCTTCAGCCATACGGCACCTAAGTTTTACCTTGACCCAACAGTGCGGACCGCAAGCAAGATACGTACCTCAAGCGGTTCTGCCATTATCCGCTCCTATGATGAGGGCGAGACTTGGGAGCCTTCCGTTATGGGTGCTCCGTATGCTGCACACCGCGTAACTCAGAATTACGTGGAAACTATGGAAAACGGTACCAAGATATTTACCAATCAGATGCCTGTCCAGCTTGCTTTACACAACGGTGATATCGCGCTTGCTACAGAAAGCGATATGGCGGTAGGCAGATTTATGCTTACTATGTCCTATTCAAGTGACAATTGGGCACGTCCCCTTGATATAGACGAGGACGGACCTGCGGACAAGCAAGCCGCATTTGCTTACGGCGCAGGACCGTATCTTGCGCAGTTTGAATCGGGCGAGACAGTGCTTTCCTACAACACACTTGATATGTACCATATACGTATGGGCGACGGCAGAGCAAGAAACTTTACCGAGGACAGAATGTTCGTTGCGTTTGATGAGAACCACGGATATTGGGGATGCACACTTTGCGACAGCGAGCATTCGATCCTTGTTGCTATGCCGAACGTAAGAGAGACCAAGGATGAACGCGGCAGAATAGTCGCTTGCAATAATGATATGATGATAGAGCGCTATTATCTCAATCACGATATCCGGGCAGAGAAGTACGAGGGCGGCAAGGCTTGGGATAAGTGCGGAGATGCGCTGTTTGCAGGCGGTAAGTGCCGTGCGCAGATATCCGTGCGTGCTGCCAGTGATGACGAGGCGCTGTATATCCGCGTAGACAGACTTGACGATATTCTCGAGCACCGCGACGGTACAAAGCTGTTTGTTTCTACGTCAGAAGGCTTTGTTACCTGCGATTACTCGCTGGAAGGCGAGGTATATTCTACCTTTAATTCAAAAACAGTAAAGGATATAGGTGTAAGCACAAAGCTTTACGGAAAGCTTGACGGCTACGCATTCTCCGAAAACGGTGCGGTTACAGAAATAAAGATACCGCGCAAATACGTAGGGAATTGCGAAAGCGTTGCCATCTACGCGAAGCTTAGCGATTATAACGGCGATAACTGCATCATCGACGGCTTCCCCGGGGTTGATGAAAACGATAAGGATACTTACTATAACGTAAGCTTGTAATAAAAAAGTCGTCACGACCGTAAGTCGGATCGTAGCCAT